>NZ_MWOM01000009.1:30097-41932 GCF_012931925.1 Acidovorax sp. SRB_24 | reverse complement strand
GTGGGCGCTGGCGTCGTGGCCAAGATCATTGCTTAATTTTTAAGCAGAACAAGGAACTTGCCATGTCCAAGCAAAAAATCCGCATCCGCCTGAAGGCGTTTGACTACAAGCTGATCGACCAGTCCGCTGCCGAGATCGTTGACACCGCCAAGCGCACCGGCGCCATCGTCAAGGGCCCCGTGCCCCTGCCGACGCGCATGAAGCGTTTTGACATCCTGCGCTCGCCGCACGTCAACAAGACCAGCCGCGACCAGCTGGAAATCCGCACGCACCAGCGCCTGATGGACATCGTGGACCCCACCGACAAGACCGTGGACGCGCTGATGAAGCTCGACCTGCCGGCTGGTGTGGACGTCGAAATCAAGCTGCAGTAAAAGCAGCTTTGTCCGGCCGATCTCCAGGCCGGACCCGTGAAAGTGGCGCGAACTTGCTTGAAAAAGCGGTTCGCGTTATACTTTGCGGCTTCGCCTTTTTGCGCACGCAAAACGGGCGGAGTTTTATCAACCGCCTTTCATGCATGCAAGTGCAACGCCGTGGCCAATTGAAGTCGCGGCGGTGGAAGTTTTGGAGAAACAAATGAGTCTGAGCAACTCCCTGGGGTTGCTGGGCCGCAAGGTGGGCATGATGCGTCTGTTCACTGATGATGGGGACGCCGTTCCTGTCACAGTGGTGGATGTGTCTAACAACCGCGTGACCCAGGTCAAAACCCAAGAGAACGATGGCTACGTGGCCCTGCAGGTCACGTTCGGTTCGCGCAAAGCATCGCGCGTGACCAAGCCCGAAGCAGGTCACCTGGCAAAAGCTGGCGTCGAAGCCGGTGAAATCATCCAGGAATTCCGCGTCACCGCCGAAACCGCCGCCCAGTATCCTGCTGGCGCCACGGTTCCCGCAGCGGCGCTCTTCGCCGTGGGCCAGAAAGTCGACGTGCAAGGCACCTCGATCGGTAAAGGCTACGCCGGCACCATCAAGCGCCACAACATGGCCTCGCAGCGCGCGTCGCACGGCAACAGCCGTTCGCACAACGTGCCGGGCTCCATCGGTATGGCGCAAGATCCGGGCCGTGTGTTTCCGGGCAAGCGCATGACCGGTCACATGGGTGTCGACACCGTGACCACGCAAAACCTCGACGTGATTCGCATTGACGAAGCACGCCAACTGCTCTTGATCAAGGGCGCTGTTCCGGGCTCCAAGGGTGGCTTCGTGACGGTGCGTCCTGCCATCAAGGCAACCGCATCCAAAGGAGCGAACTAATGCAGCTCGAACTCCTGAATGACCAAGGCCAGGCCGCATCCAAGTTCGATGCGCCCGAGACCGTGTTTGGTCGTGAATACAACGAAGATCTGGTGCACCAGATCGTGGTCGCTTACCGCGCCAACGGCCGCCAGGGCACCCGTGCCCAGAAGGACCGCGAGCAGGTTCGCCACTCCACCAAGAAGCCCTTCAAGCAAAAGGGCACCGGCCGCGCACGCGCCGGTATGACGTCTTCGCCTCTGTGGCGCGGGGGTGGTCGGATTTTCCCGAACATGCCCGACGAAAACTTCACGCAGAAGATCAACAAGAAGATGTACCGCGCTGGTATGGCTTCGATCTTCTCGCAGCTGGCCCGCGAAGGCCGTCTGGCCGTGGTGGACTCGCTCAAGCTCGAATCGCCCAAGACCAAGGTGCTCGCCGACAAGTTCAAGGCGATGAACCTGCAGTCCGTCATGGTGATTGCCGAGGAAGTGGACGAGAACCTGTACCTGGCTTCGCGCAATCTGGTGAACGTGCTCGTCGTTGAGCCCCGTTATGCCGATCCCGTGTCGCTCGTGCATTACAAGAAGGTCATCGTCACCAAGGGCGCGATCGACAAGCTCAAGGAGATGTTCGCATGAATAGCCCCAAGTTTGACGAAGGTCGTCTGATGCAGGTGCTGGTCGCTCCCATCGTGTCCGAGAAGGCCACCATGGTTGCTGAAAAGTCCAACGCTGTGACGTTCAAGGTGCTGCAGACCGCCACCAAGACCGAAATCAAGGCCGCTGTGGAATTGATGTTCAAGGTCGAGGTCAAGGGCGTCTCGGTGCTCAACACCAAAGGCAAGACCAAGCGTTTTGGCAAGACCATGGGCCGCCGTGACAACGTGCGCAAGGCCTATGTGACGCTCAAACCCGGTCAAGAGCTGAACCTCTCCGGGGAGGCTGCGTAATCATGGCTGTCATCAAAATGAAACCGACTTCGCCCGGCCAACGTGCCGTGGTGAAGGTGTCCCGCGATCACCTGTACAAGGGTGAGGGTTACGCGCCGCTGCTGGAGCCCCAGTTCCAGAAGGCCGGCCGCAACAACAACGGCCACATCACGACGCGCCACAAGGGCGGTGGTCACAAGCACCACTACCGCGTGGTGGACTTCAAGCGCAACAAGGATGGCATCGCCGCCAAGGTCGAGCGCATCGAGTACGACCCGAACCGCACGGCCCACATCGCTCTGGTGTGCTACGCCGACGGTGAGCGCCGCTACATCATTGCCCCCCGTGGCCTGGAAGTCGGCAGCACGCTCATGAGCGGCTCCGAAGCCCCGATCCGCGCTGGCAACACGCTGCCGATCCGTAACATCCCCGTGGGTTCGACCATCCACTGCATCGAGCTCAAGCCCGGTGCTGGTGCGCAGATCGCACGCTCGGCCGGTGCCTCGGCCACGCTGCTGGCCCGTGAGACCATGTACGCACAAGTGCGCATGCGCTCGGGCGAAGTGCGCCGCATTCACATCGAGTGCCGCGCCACCATTGGCGAAGTCGCCAACGAAGAGCACAGCCTGCGCCAACTGGGCAAGGCCGGCGTCAAGCGCTGGATGGGCATCCGCCCGACCGTGCGTGGCGTGGCCATGAACCCGGTCGACCACCCACACGGTGGTGGTGAAGGCCGCACTGGTGAAGGCCGTCATGCTGTCGATCCTTGGGGCAATCTGACCAAGGGTTATCGCACCCGCAACAACAAGCGCACACAAGGAATGATTGTGTCGCGTCGCAAGAAGTAAGGGGTAGCAAATGACTCGCTCTCTCAAAAAGGGTCCGTTTGTTGACCATCACTTGCTGGCAAAGGTTGAAAAAGCCGTCGCCACCAAGGACAAGAAGCCAGTGAAGACCTGGTCGCGTCGCTCCATGGTTCTGCCCGATTTCATCGGTCTGACCATCGCCGTGCACAACGGCAAGCAGCACGTACCGGTGTACGTCACCGACCAGATGGTGGGCCACAAGCTGGGCGAATTCGCCCTGACGCGCACCTTCAAGGGTCACCCCGCGGACAAAAAAGTCCAGAAGAAATAAGGAACGACCATGTCTGAAACACGTGCAGTCCTCCGGGGCGTCCGTCTGTCGGTCGACAAAGGCCGTCTGGTCGCTGACCTGATCCGCGGCAAGAAGGTGGACCAGGCCCTGAACATCTTGAGCTTCACGCAGAAAAAAGCTGCGGGCATCGTCAAGAAGGTTCTGGAGTCGGCCATCGCCAACGCCGAACACAACGATGGCGCCGACATCGACGAGCTGAAGGTCAAGACCATCTACGTCGAACAAGGCACCACGCTCAAGCGCTTCACCGCGCGCGCCAAAGGCCGCGGCAACCGCATCAGCAAGCCCACGTGCCATGTGTACGTGACGGTTGGTAACTGAGGCCAAGGAAGACTATGGGACAGAAAATCCATCCTACCGGCTTCCGCCTGGCGGTCAGCCGCAACTGGGCAAGCCGTTGGTACGCGAGCAACCGTGACTTCGCCGGCATGCTGGCCGAAGACATCAAGGTGCGTGAGTACCTCAAGGCCAAGCTCAAGAACGCGGCCGTGTCGCGCATCCTGATCGAGCGTCCTGCCAAGAACGCCCGCATCACCATCTACTCGGCACGTCCGGGCGTGGTGATCGGCAAGAAGGGTGAAGACATCGAGAACCTCAAGCGCGAACTGGCGACCCGCCTGGGCGTGCCGGTGGCCGTGAACATCGAAGAAGTGCGCAAGCCCGAAATCGATGCCAAGCTGATCGCCGACTCGATCACCCAGCAGCTCGAAAAGCGCATCATGTTCCGCCGCGCGATGAAGCGCGCCATGCAGAACGCCATGCGCCTGGGCGCCCTGGGCATCAAGATCATGTCGTCGGGCCGTTTGAACGGCATCGAAATCGCACGTTGCGAGTGGTACCGCGAAGGCCGCGTGCCACTTCACACGCTGCGCGCCGACATCGACTACGGCACCTCGGAAGCCAAGACCACCTACGGCGTCATCGGCGTCAAGGTCTGGGTCTACAAGGGTGACACGCTGGGCCGCAACGATCTGCCCGCAGTGGAAACACCGCGTCCAGACGACGAGCGCCGCCCCCGTGGCCCGCGCCGTGACGGCCGCCCTGGCGACCGCAACGACCGTGGTGCCGGTGCAGGCCGTGGCGGCCCGCGCCGCCCCGTGGGTGCCAATGTGGCACCTGCCGATGGCAGCGACAAGCCCGCCGGCGCCGGTGGCGCCGACGCAACCGCCGTTAAGCGCGTTCGCAAAGTAGACGCGCCCGCTACAGCAGCGGACGGAAAAGGAGAATAAAAGATGCTGCAACCTGCTCGCCGCAAGTTCCGCAAGGAACAAAAAGGCCGCAACACTGGCATCGCTACCCGGGGCAACTCGGTGGCGTTCGGTGATTTCGGTCTGAAGTGCACCGACCGTGGCCGTCTGACGGCCCGCCAGCTCGAAGCTGCGCGCCGTGCCATTTCGCGCCACGTCAAGCGTGGCGGCCGGATCTGGATCCGCGTGTTCCCGGACAAGCCGATCTCGACCAAGCCCGCCGAAGTGCGCATGGGTAACGGTAAGGGCAACCCCGAGTACTACGTGGCTGAAATCCAGCCCGGCAAGATCGTGTTCGAGATCGTCGGCGTGCCCGAAGAACTCGCCCGCGAAGCCTTCCGTCTGGCGGCTGCCAAGCTGCCCCTGCGCACCACGTTCGTGGCGCGCATGGTGGGCCAGTGATTCAGGAGATATGGATATGAAGACTGCTGAATTGCGCCAAAAAGACGTCGCTGGCATCAAGGACGAAATCAAGGCCCTGCAAAAGGCCCATTTCGGACTGCGCATGCAAAAGGCCACGCAACAACTGGGCAACACTGGCACGCTGCGCACCACGCGCCGTGACATCGCCCGCGCCAAGACCATCCTTGCCCAAAAGCAAGCCGCCAAGTAAGGAGCACACATGACGGAAGCTAAAAAATCCCTCAAGCGCACCTTGGTTGGCAAGGTGGTCAGCGACAAGCGTGAGAAGACCGTGACCGTGCTGATCGAGCGCCGTGTGAAGCACGAGCTCTACGGCAAGATCGTCGGCAAGTCGAGCAAGTACCACGCGCACGACGAAAACAACGAGTACAAGACGGGCGACGTGATCGAGATCACCGAAAGCCGTCCGCTCTCGAAGACCAAGAACTGGGTCGCTACGCGCCTGGTGACAAAGGCCACGCTGGTGTAAGCCTTCCCTGGCTGCGCGCTGCAAAGCCCCTCGAAGCGACCCACAATGTGGGTCGCTTTTCTTTTTTGGGGCGCCGTGTTCCGCGCGACACCCTCCACCCAACTTTTCGGAGACTCAGATGATCAAAATTGGCGACACCCTGCCGGCCTGCACCCTGATGGAATATATGGAGGTGGAAGGCAACGGCTGCAGCATCGGCCCCAACCCCGTGAACGTGCAACAGGCGAGCGCCGGAAAGACGATTGCCCTGTTTGCTGTGCCCGGCGCGTTCACGCCCACCTGCTCGGCCAAGCATGTGCCCGGCTTTGTCGAAAAGGCCGCCGAGTTCCAGGCCGCGGGCGTGGACGAGATCTGGTGCTTGGCCGTGAACGACGCCTTCGTGATGGGCGCCTGGGCACGCGACCAGAAAACCGGCGGCAAGCTGCGCATGCTGGCCGACGGCGACGCCGCTTTTGCCAAGGCGACGGGCCTGACGCTGGACCTCCACGGCAAGGGCCTGGGGCTGCGCAGCAACCGCTACTCCATGCTCGTGAAAGACGGCAAGGTCGTGCAGCTGAACAATGAAGCACCGGGCAAGTTCGATGTCAGCGATGCCGCAACGTTGCTGGCCCAGGCCCGCGCCTGAGCGTATCGGGCCCTGGCAAGCTATAAAAACAGGAGCTACTAGCGCTTGCTGTATAAGCGCTGGAGCCTGTTTTGATCAAACAATATCGACCTTGAGGTAGTGCGATCCTGGCAGCGGGTTGTGGTAATAGGGCGGAATGTCCTCGAAGCCCAGGTCGGTGTACAGGGCACGTGCCGACTCCATGTCGTCGAGTGTGTCGAGCAGCACACAGGCGTAGCCCGCCTGGCGCGCCGCGTCGAGCATGGCTTCGGCCAGCTGCCGGCCCAGGCCGAAGCCGCGGAAGGCCTTGCGCACATACAGGCGCTTCATTTCGCTGGCGTTGGGGTAGTCGGCATTGTCCAGAGGCCGCAGCGCGCAGCAGCCGGCCACGGCGCCGTCGACCCGCGCCAGCAGAAGCTGCCCGCGCGGCGGCGCATATTCGCCGGGCAGCGCGCCCAGCTCGGCGTCAAAATTCTGGAAGCCCAGGTCCACGCCCAGGCTGTCGGCATATTCCCGGAACAGCGTGCGCACGGCATCGAGCTCTTCGGGATCGGTGGGGGGCATCAGGGTAACGGAAGGGGTGTCCACGGCACTCACGGCTCAACATCGCAGCCACCAGTGTAGCGGCGCAGGGGGGAGCGGGCGGACAGCGCCGCGGGGGTCAGCCGCCCCATTGCACCAGCCACGCCACTGCACCTGCGCTCAGCGCCAGCACCGTGAGCGCCGCCAGGTGCGTGCCGGCGTCGTCGCGCGAGGCCGGCACGGGGACGGGCAGGACCTTGTCGCCGACCAGCATGGGGCGCACCAGCTTTCGCTTTTTCACGAACACGTAAAAGGCGATGGCCAGCAGGTGCAGCGCCACCAGCGCCAGCACCAGATACTGGCCGATGTCTTTGTGGTAGGCCGTGGCCTGGCCCACCCAGTCGCTCGAGACAAAGCGCGTGAGCGGACCCGCAAACGCGATCTCATCGTCGCTGAACAGGCCGCTGCCCACCTGCAGGGCCAGCGCGGCGAGCAGCGCAAACACCGAGAGCGCCCCGAGGGGGCTGTGTGCCACGCTGTCTTCGGGGTGGCCCTGGCCGCGCAGGTAGCGCAGCACGCGCGACGGCGCATACAGGAAGCGGGAGAAGCGCGACCAGTGCCCGCCCACGAGGCCCCACACCAGCCGGAACAGCAGCAGCGCCAGCACCACATAGCCCAGGCGCGAGTGCCAGACCATGGCGTTGCCGCCGAGCTTGGCGCTGACCACCAGGCCGGTGACGCTGGCAGCCAGTGCCCAATGGAAAATGCGGGTGGGAAGGTCCCAGATGCGAACCGTGTGGGCCATGTGCGTAAGCGCGCGGCGGCGCAAGTGTCGGGGGCCAAAGTGTTGCATGCTTTGTCCGCAGCGCCGACTGTCTGGTGTTAAGGGAGTGAAATGCTCCGATTTTTGGGGGCTGGCGCTTGCGCGCAGCGGCGCTGGCGACATACTGCACGCGGCCGTTTGGCCTGTCTATTTCCCACCAAAGGACGTTTGCCCATGAAAACCACCGCCGCATTGGCCTTGGCTGCCGCTTGCATCACCCTGTCGGCCCCGGCCGCCGCCCAGTTTGCCAAGGCCGAGGACGCCATCAAATACCGCCAGGGGGCGCTGTTCGTGATGGGCCAGCATTTTGGGCGCATCGGCGCCATGGCCAACGGCAAGGCGCCTTTTGACGCCAAGGCCGCCCAGGAAAATGCCGATGTGGTGGCCAATATGGCCCGGCTGCCGTGGACAGGTTTCGGCCCGGGGACGGACAAGGG
Organism: Acidovorax sp. SRB_24; assembly: GCF_012931925.1. Classification (NCBI taxonomy): domain Bacteria; kingdom Pseudomonadati; phylum Pseudomonadota; class Betaproteobacteria; order Burkholderiales; family Comamonadaceae; genus Acidovorax; species Acidovorax sp. SRB_24. The sequence goes on along the minus strand of NZ_MWOM01000009.1, from coordinate 34,088 downwards.
GGCACCCACCAAGGCCAAGCCGGACCTCTGGAACGAGCCGGCCAAGTTCAAGGAGCACTCGGAGAAGCTGGAGACCGAAACCGCCAAGCTCGCTGCCGCCGCCAAGACCGGCAACCTCGACAGCCTCAAGGTGGCGTTCGGCGACGCCGCCAAGTCCTGCAAGGCCTGCCACGACGCCTACCGCGCCCGCTGATGGCGCGCCAGCGGATCACGCTGCAAGAAAACCGGCCTCCAGGGAGGCCGGTTTTTTTTTAAGGGGTAGGACCGACCGTGGGCAGCGCCTGCGCTTTGCCGCGTTCGGTGGCTGGCGCGGGGCCGCTCAGTCTGCGGTCAAGCCGATCTTTTTCACCACGGCGCCCCACTTGGCGATGTCGCTGTGGATCAGCTGGGTCAGCGCCTCGGGCGTGCCTGCCTCGGGTTCGGCGCCCTGGGAGGCCAGCGTGCTGCGCACGGTGGGGTTGTTGAGCGCTTTGATGGTTTCCGCGTTGAGGCGTGCGACCACAGGGGCGGGCGTGCCTGCAGGGGCAAACAGCGCAAACCAGGAACCCGAGTCGAAGCCGGCCACGCCTTGCTCGGCAATGGTGGGCAGATCGGGAAGGGCGCCCGAGCGCTTGGCCGACGTCACGGCAATGGCCTTGACCTTGCCGGCCTTTATCATGGGCAGGGCCGAGTTCACGTTGTCCGCCAGCACCTCCACCTGACCGCCGGTCAACGCCAGCAGCGCGGGGTTGCCGCCCTGGAACGGGACATGCACCATGTCCACCTGGGCCATCATCTTGAACAGCTCCATGCCCAGATGGCCCGGTGTGCCGTTGCCCGCCGAGCTGAAGTTGAGCTTGCCGGGGTGCTTGCGCGCAAAGGCGATCAGCTCCTGCACGTTCGACACGGGAACCGATGGGTGCACCATCAGCACCTGCGGCACATGGGCGACCAGCGTGACCGGGACGAAGTCCTTGAGCGGGTCGTAGCGCAGCTTGCGGTGGATGGTGGCGGCAATCGCGTGCGATGCATTGGTGCCGATCACCAGGGTGTAACCGTCGGGCGTGGCGCGTGCGGCGGATGCGGCGCCCACGGTGCCGCCCGCGCCGACCCGGTTGTCCACCACGAAGCTCTGGCCCAGGGCCAGCTCCAGTTGCTTGCCCAGCTGGCGGCCCAGCACATCGCTCGCCCCGCCAGCGGCAAAGGGCACGACGATGGTCACGGGGCGCTCCGGGTAGGTGCCCGCAGGCGAGGCAGCATGGGCTGGGCTGCCCAGGGCGCAGAGCACGGTGAGCAGCGGCGCCAGCATCGTGCGCAGCCGCAGGGGGCGTCCGTGCGCACATGCCGGAGCTTGGGGCGGCACTGAGTTCGGGGTGGGGGCAGGTTGCGTCATGTCGGTCTCCTTGGGTTGTTGTGCGGCGCAGAGGCTCTTAGCGGCTTGCGGTGATCGTGACTTCCAGCGGCGGCAGGCCGTCAATGCGGCCCACGAGCGCATCGCCGGGCCCGACGGCGCCCACGCCGGCAGGGGTGCCGGTGTAGATCAGGTCGCCGGGCATCAGCTGGTACTGGCGTGAGAGCTGGACGATGATTTCCGGCACGTTCCAGATCATTTTTTCGAGCACCGACTGCTGGCGCACCGCGCCGTTGACGTGCAATGTCAAGGCACCCGACAGCACATGGCCGGCAACCTCGACCGGCAAGATGGGGCCGCATGGCGCCGAGGCATCGAAGGACTTGCCGGCTTCCCAAGGCCGGCCTTGCTGGAGGCACTCGCGTTGGCGGTCGCGCCGCGTCATGTCCAGGCCCACGGCGTAGCCCAGCACGCAGTCGAGCACGCTGTGCGGCGCGTCCGCGTCGGGTGTGCGGCCCATCGCCACCACCAGCTCCAGCTCATACTGAAAATCGTCGGTGAAACTGGGGTAGGGCACGGCGCCGTCAGTGACCAGCGCATCGGCGGGCTTCTGAAAGAAAAACGGCGGGTCGCGCTCGTCGCCTTCCTTCATCTCACGGATATGGTCCACATAGTTGCGGCCAACGCAGTAGATGCGGCGCACGGGAAAGGGCGCGCTGCGCCCGACGATGGGAACGGTGTTGGGTGCAAGTTCGGGGGTGGCAAGCGCCTGCGGGGCCTGGGCTGCGGAGTCGGTGGTCACGGGGGGTCTTTCTTCGATCGACGACCTGCGGGTGCGGGTCCGTCGTTCGCCCATCTTGCGTGCCGAAGCCCGTGCGGCGTTAGGTCATGGGCTGTCCATTGCCGGTACGATCTTGCGCTGCCGACCGCGTGGCCCGATCGCGCTACACCCGTGCGGTGTTGCGCAGCTCGGCGCGGGTGGACGAAGGGCTTTTGCCGGTCACCAAGCGAAAGCGCTTGCCAAAGTAGGCCTCGTCGGCGAACCCGCAGCGGAACGCGATTTCCTTGATCGAGAGGTTGGTGTGCAGCAGCAGTTCGCGGGCAAAGGCCATGCGCCGGCTGGTCAGGCATTCCAGGAACGTCTGCCCTGTCTCGCGCTTGATCAGGTGCGCCAGGTAGGTGGGCGACAGATGGATGGCCGCGGCCGCGTCGGCCAGTGAGACCGGCAGGTGCAAGCGTTCCTTGAGGTAGGCCTGCAACCGGGCCAGCGTGGGATGGCGCGCCAGCGACGACGCCGGTGCCGAGGCCCAGTGCATCAGCGATTCGCCATAGTGGCGCCACACCAGCCCGATGAGCTGCAGCAGGTAGCCGCGGATCAGGATGGTGGCGCCGGTGGCACGCTGCGCATCTTCTGCGGCCATGGCGTTGCACAGGGCCTCGACCTGCGCCATCTCACGTGGCGTAAGTGCAAAGTCGATCTGCTCCTGGAATCGGAACGGCGCCAGTTCGGGCGCGCGCTCGATGGGCGTGTGCGCCAGATCCTGCAGGTCCACGTCCAGGGAAGGCAGCAGGTAGGCCAGGCTCGCATTGAGGATGAAATAGCGGCTGCCCGGTGCGGTGGGGATGAAGTGGGTGGTGAACGGCAGGATGAAGCACACCGTTCCCGCCTCCACGGGGCGGCACACATCCCCAATGAAGTGCTGGGTGCTTCCCTGCAGCTGCACATGGATCTGGAAATACTCATGGCGGTGCGGTGCCGCATTGGGCAGGGCCGAATGCTCGTCGCGGATGCCGAAGTCGCCATGCAGCGAGCGCTCGGACATGCGGTAGTTGTCCAGCGGTGCCTGGCGGGCCCGCAGCGGCGTGGGCTGGAGGGGGGACGTGGACTGGGTCATCGCGGCCACGGGGGTGGCAAAAGCATGGGGCGGCTCCGGAGCGAGGTCATGGCGGTGCGCGGATGTTAACCAGTCGCCCCCCGTTGTGCTCACGGAGAGACCGGCTGCGCGCCGCACGGGGTGACGGACGCGGTCTTCACCTTGACCAGCGGCGCCACGGATGCACTTCCCAGGGCACGGTGGGGTGAGCCGAGCGCTCTCTACGGGGGCGCAGGAACAGTTTCTGCCCAGAGACGCAGAAACTCAGACGGAAGCAGACGGAGAGGGCCGTGCGACAAAGGCTTGCGCGAAGGGAGGTGTCAGGCCTCGGCCAGCAGCTTTTCGATCAGCCGGTGCAGTTCAGGGAAGTTGGGCTGACCGATGAAGCTCTTCACGATCTCGCCGCGCTTGTTGACGATGTAGGTCGTGGGCGTGAGTTGCACATCGCCCCAGGCCCGCGCCACCGCGCCGGTATTGTCGATGGCGACCTTGAAAGGCAGTTTGCGGGTTTCGGCAAAATTGACGACGTAGCTGGGCGGGTCGTAGCTCATGGCCACGGCCAGCGTGTCAAAGCCCTTGGCGTGATACTTGTTGTAAGTACTGATGACCTCGGGCATCTCGGCCACGCAGGTCGTGCAGCTGGTGGCCCAGAAGTTCACCAGCGTGACCTTGCCGCGCAGGTCGGCCGTGCTCTGGCGCGAGCCGTCGAGCAGCACAAAGGTCGATTCGGGCGCCTGGGACTTGCCCGTGCCCCATGCCACCCAGGCCCCTAGGCCCGCCACCACCG
>NZ_MWOM01000009.1:24406-30047 GCF_012931925.1 Acidovorax sp. SRB_24 | reverse complement strand
TCGCCATTGTGCGGCAGCCGTGCCAGCGCGGCACGTCAAGGCAGCAAAGCAACTGGCCGTGTCAGGGGCTTGGAGCGCAGGCAGCGCGCAGAAGTTCCGCCTTCGGCCCCGGGCACTGCGCGGCACCGACCCTGACCATAATCCCCGCATGGACCGAATTCTTGTTGCCGCGTTGGCCCTGTGCCTGTCTGCCTGCAGTCCCGCGCTGAACTGGCGCAGCGTGGTCCTGCCCGAGATCGGCTTGCGTGCCAGCCTGCCGTGCAAGCCCGACCACCTGGAGCGCCGCATCGAACTGGCGGGCACGGACACCGCGGTGGACATGGCGGGCTGTGCGGCCGATGGTGTGACCTTCGCCGTGGCCTGCGCCGTGCTGTCCAATCCCGCGCAGGCGGGCGCAGCGCTGGCCCATTGGCGCGCGGCGGTGCTGGCAGGCCTGCGCGCGCCCGCCCCGGGGCAGCCCGGCGCTGCGCAAGACAGCCCCTTCGTGCCGGTCGGCGCGCTCGACCTGCCGCAGTCGGTGCGCACCGTGGTGCAGGGACGGCAGCCCGGCGGCGAAGCGGTCCACGCCCAGGCGGTGTGGTTTGCGCGCGTCCAGGGGCCGCAACTGAGCGCCTGCCATGCCGTGGTCTTGAGCGCCGGGCCGCGCGCCGAGGTGGCAGAAGGCTTTTTTTCGGGCCTGGAGCTGCAATGAACCTGCTGCAGCGCCGCACCGCCGTGACCGTTTTCCTCGCGTTTGCCTTCGCCTACTTCCTTTCGGCCCTGCTGCGTGCCGTAACCGCCACGCTTGCGCCCACCCTGGCCGGCGAGTTCGAGATGCATGCCCGCGACCTGGGCCTGCTGTCGGGCGGGTATTTTCTTGGCTTTGCCGCCACGCAGCTGCCGCTGGGCAATTGGCTGGACCGCCATGGCCCCAAGCGGGTGCTGCTGGGTTTTTTGGTTGCGGCCGTGCTGGGCTGCGTGCTGTTTTCGGTGGCGACGGACTTTTCGGGCCTGCTGGCGGGCCGTGTGCTGTGCGGCGCTGGCGTTAGCGCCTGCCTGATGGCGCCGCTGACGGGTTATCGGCGCTGGTACACGCCCACGGCGCAGTTGCGCGCCAACTCCTGGATGCTCATGACCGGATCGCTGGGCATGGTCGCCTCCACGCTGCCCGTGCAGTGGCTGCTGCCGCTGGCGGGGTGGCGGCCGCTGTTCTGGGGTCTGGCGGCCCTCATCGTGCTGGCGATGGGGTGGATCGCGTTCAGCGTGCCGGCCTGGGTGGGCGCGCACGACCGGGCGGTACCCGAGCCGTCCCAGGCGCCGTCCGGCTATGCGGCCGTGTGGCGGCACCCGTACTTCGTGCGCCTGGCGCCGCTGGGGTTCTTCACCTATGGGGGCATGGTGGCCATGCAGACACTGTGGGCCGGCCCGTGGATGCAGCAGGTGGCGGGCTACTCGGCGCTGGAGGCTGCGACCGGCCTGTTCTGGATCAATGTCGCCATGCTGTGCACTTTCTGGGGCTGGGGCATGGCCAGCCACTGGCTGCTGCGCAAGGGGGTGGACGCCAACCGCCTCATGGCCGCAGGCGTGCCCCTGAGCCTGCTGGTAATGGCGGCCCTCATCGTGCTGGGCGAACGCGCCGGTGCCGCGGCCTGGGCGCTGTACTGCGTGGCCTGCACCTTCGTTTCGCTGTCGCTGCCGGCGCTGGCGCTGGCGTTTCCGCAGGCGCTGGCCGGGCGCGCGCTGTCGGCCTACAACCTGGTGATTTTTGTCGGGGTGTTCGCAGTGCAGTGGGGCATTGGTCTGGCGCTGGACGCCTTTGCCGCCGCCGGCGCCACGCCCATGGCGGCGTTTCGCTGGTCCATGGGCCTGTACCTGGCCTGCAATGTCGCCGCCTACGCCTGGTTTGTCGTGCGCGCGCGCGGCCATAATGCGCTGCAACCCACCGCACCATGAGCACGCGCATCTTCCTCATCGCCCACGCGCCGCTGGCCCATGCCCTGCGCGAATGCGCGCTGCATGTGTTCACCGACTGCGCCGATGCCGTGCTCGCGCTCGACGTGTTGCCGCATGCGGCGCCCGCCGACACGCTGGCGCAGGCGCGGCACATGCTGGCGCCTGCGCCCGCAGCGCCCACCCTGGTGCTGACCGATGTCTTTGGCGCCACCCCGTGCAACATCGCGCAGCGCCTGGTGGCGGACCTGCCCGCCAGGCTGGTGACCGGCGTGAACCTGCCGATGCTGCTGCGCGCCGTCAGCTACCGCACCGAGCCGCTGGACGCCCTGGTGCAGCGCGCCGTGGTGGGCGGCACCCAAGGCGTGATGCAGGTGTGCCTGAGCGCGACCCCTTCAGAACCGACCCGTCCATGATCAAGACCTCCACGACCATCGGCAACACGCTGGGCCTGCACGCCCGCGCGTCCGCCAAACTCACCCGCCTGGCCGGCACTTTTCCTTGCGATGTCTGGATGAGCCGCGGCGGCCGGCGCGTCAATGCCAAGAGCATCATGGGCGTGATGATGCTGGCCGCGGGCCTGGGCTCCGAGGTCGAGATCGAAACCAGCGGCGACCAGGCCCAGGAAGCCATGGACGCCTTGCTGGCCCTGATCGCCGACAAGTTCGGCGAAGGCAGCTGAGCATGGGCCGCGCCGCCACCGCGTGGCACGGCCTGCCCAGGGGCGGGGCATGACGTTTTCCATTCCCGGCCTGGCGGTGGCGCGCGGCATCGCCATCGGGCGTGCCGTGCTGGTGGGCTCGAGCCGCGTCGATGTGGCGCACTACTTCATCGAGCCGCACCAGGTGCCGTCGGAGATCGAGCGGGTGCGCCACGGGCGCAACGCGGTCATGGAGGAGCTGCAGCGCCTGCAGGACGACATGCCGCACGATGCCCCGCACGAGCTGGCGGCGCTGCTCGACGTGCACCTCTTGCTGCTGCAGGACGAGGCGCTGACCAGCGGCGTCAAGCACTGGATCACCGAGCGCCTGTACAACGCCGAGTGGGCACTGACGACCCAGCTCGAAGCCATTGCGCGCCAGTTCGACGAAATGGAGGACGAGTACCTGCGCGAGCGCAAAGCCGACCTCGAACAGGTGGTCGAGCGCATCCTGCGGTACATGAAGGGCGTCGCCCAGCCGGTGGCGCCGCCCCCGCCGAACGCCCGGCGCAAGACCCCGCAGGACCTGCTGCTCGACGACACCATGGACGTGCCGCTGGTGCTGGTGGCGCACGACCTCTCGCCCGCCGACATGCTGCAGTTCAAGAAGAGCGTGTTCGCCGGCTTCGTCACCGACGTGGGCGGCAAGACCTCGCACACCGCCATCGTGGCGCGCAGCATGGACATCCCGGCGGTGGTCGGCGCGCGCGTGGCCAGCCAGCTGGTGCGCCAGGACGACTGGGTCATCATCGACGGCGATGCCGGCGTGATGATCGTCGACCCGTCCGCCATCATCCTGGCCGAATACGGCTTCCGCCAGCGCCAGATGGTGCTCGAGCGCGAGCGCCTGGCGCGCCTGCGGCACACGCCGTCGGTCACGCTCGACGGCCAGAAGATCGAGCTGCTGGCCAACATCGAGCAGCCCAGCGATGCCGCCACCGCCGTGCGCGCCGGCGCCGTGGGCGTGGGCCTGTTCCGCAGCGAGTTCCTGTTCATGGGCCGCAGCGGCGACCTGCCCGGCGAGGAAGAGCAGTATCGGGCCTACCGCGACGCGATCGACGGCATGCAGGGCCTGCCCGTCACGATCCGCACGGTGGACGTGGGCGCGGACAAGCCCCTGGACAAGAACTACAAGGATGCGCAACTGAACCCGGCTCTGGGCCTGCGCGCGATCCGCTGGAGTCTGGCCGACCCGGCCATGTTCCGCACGCAGCTGCGCGCCGTGCTGCGCGCCGCAGCACACGGGCAGGTCAACCTGCTGTTTCCGATGCTCGCCCATGGCAGCGAGATCCGCCAGACGCTGGCGCAGGTCGACCTGGCGCGCGCCGAGCTCGACGAGCGCGGGCAGGCGTACGGACCGGTGCGCCTGGGGGCCATGGTCGAGGTGCCGGCCGCGGCGCTGATGGTGCGCACCTTCCTGCGCTACTTCGACTTTCTCTCGATCGGCACCAACGACCTGATCCAGTACACCCTGGCCATCGACCGCGCCGACGAGGCGGTGTCGCACCTCTACGACCCGCTGCACCCGGCGGTGCTGCAGCTGGTGGCCCAGGTGATCGCCGAATGCCAGGCCCAGGGAAAGAGCGTGTCGGTGTGCGGCGAAATGGCGGGCGACGTCGCTCTCACGCGCCTGCTGCTGGGCCTGGGGCTGCGCAGCTTCTCGATGCACCCGGCCCAAATCCTCGCGGTCAAGCAGGAAGTGCTACGCGCCGACACGCGCAAGCTGGCCGCATGGGCGCAGCAGGTGCTCGGTGCGGACACGCCGAACGACCTGATCGCTCCTTGAGCCACGTGGCCGGGGCCGTGGGCCCCTGCCTGCCGGGTTGATGCTATTAAAAAACTAGCTGTCAGCGCTTTAATGGTAAGCGTTTGAGGCCTTTTTCATGCCAGTTCAGCGGGTGCGCACCCCGAGCACGGCCGCGCCCAGGATCAGCGCCGTCGCCATGCCGATGCTGGCATTCACCGGGCGGCCGGTGACGGCCATCAGCAGCGCGGTCGAGGCCAGCGGCGTGATGTAGCTCAGGATGCCGATGTGGCGCGGGTCGCCGAGTTTAAGCGCCCGGTCCCAGAGGTAGAACGACGCGCCCAGGGGCCCCAGGCCCATGGCCGCCAGCAGCGCCCAGTCGCTTGCCTGCAGCGCGGCGGCGGGCTCCAGCAGCGCGTGGCAGAGCAGGGACAGCAGGCCCGACACCAGCCCAAACAGGCCGATGGCGGTGGTGGGGAAGGCGGCCATGCGGCGCGTGAGCAGCGAATAGGTCGACCAGACGAAGGCGGCCGCCAGCGCCGGCAGGTAGCCCCAGGCCAGGCGGCCGTCGAGGCCCTGGCCCGCGGTGATGGCCAGGGCCGCGCCGCCAAAGCCCAGCAAGGCCGCCACCACGTGCGGCCAGCGCAGCGCCACGCCCGGCAGCACCACGGGCGCCAGCACCACGATCAGCAGCGGCCACAGGTAGTTGACCAGGTTGGCCTCGACCGCGGGCGCATGGCGCAGTGCGACGAACAGCAGCAGGTGGTAGGCGAACAGGCCGTACACGCCGAGCGCCAGCGTGCGCAGCGGAATGCGCCACTGTGCGGGGTCGCGCAGCACCAGCGGCCAGGCGGGCACGCTGCCGATGACGAGCGCGATGCCCGTGAGCAGGAAGGGGGGGACGTGGGTCAGCGAGACCCCCAAGGCGGCCAGCGAGGCCCACAGTGCGATCGCGCCGAGCGCGTAGAGATTGGCTTGCATGGGCCGAGCGTAAACGCAAGCCCCGCCGCGCAGGGGTGCCGTGTGGCCGTCTTGCAACCCCTCCACCCGCGGGTCCCGATTGCGCTGCTGCGCGGACCATCCACAGAGTCAGTGCACTGCAGGACCGGTGGAGGCCAGCGTCAGCCGTTCTCGGCCGGAATTTCCCGGACCGCTGGACCGCCGACGATGCGTTCGCACTCGAAAAGGCCCTGCACAAACGGGTTCTGGTCGTCGACACAGCTGCGCGCGAGGTATTCGGGGTAGACAAAATCGTCGCCCAGGCGCGC
>NZ_MWOM01000009.1:5091-24356 GCF_012931925.1 Acidovorax sp. SRB_24 | reverse complement strand
TCCAGACCGGCAGGGCGAGAAGACCGCCTGTGGCATTGCCCAGGCTGCGCGGCTGGTCGTAGCCCATCCAGACGACCGAGGCGACGCCCGAGGAATACCCGGCGAACCATACATCGCGCGCGCCGTTGGAGGTCCCTGTCTTGCCCGCCAGGTCCTTGCGGCCGAGCCGAGCCGCGCGCCGAGCGGTCCCGTGCTGGACGACATCGCGCAGCATGCTGTCCATCACGTAGGCATTGCGCTCCGAAATGGCCTGCCTGCGCGGAGACTCCGTGCGGGCTTCATAGAGCACCTGGCCATTGCGTTCACTCACCTTGCTGACCAAGCGGGGCTCGACCAGGGCCCCGCCATTGGCAAACACGGCATAGGCCTGCGTGAGTTGCAAGGGCGTGATCGCTCCCGCTCCCAAGGCCAGCGGCAGGCCAGGAGGGTTGAGTTCAGGCACAAACCCGAAACGGGAGGCGAACTGCTGCACATACTCCGCGCCCGCCGCCTGCATCAGATTGACGGCAACCAGATTCTTGGACCGCACCAAGCCCCGCCGGGCCGAAATGAAGCCTTCATAGTTGCCGCCGTAGTTGCGCGGGCTCCAGGCTTTTTGGCCCCGTGCCGAGGGGGTGACCACCCGCTGGGTATCGTCGACCAGGGTGCCAGGAAAGTAGCCTTTTTCCAGCGCCGCGGAAAAGACGAAAGGCTTGAAGGTCGAGCCCGGCTGGCGCACCGCCTGCACTGCATGGTCGAAATTGTTGAACCGGAAGTCGAAGCCGCCCGTCAACGCCAGGATCTCCCCTGACTCGGCATCGATGGACACGAGCGCCCCCTCCATCTTCGGCAGGTGGCTCAAGTGCCACCGTTGCTGCGCATCGGCCAGCACGCGGACCACGGCGCCCGGGCCGATGCGTGTGCGCGCTGGCGCATCCGGCATGAGGGCGCGGCGGGCGCTGGCGCTCAGCGCTTTGCGGGCGATGTGGACCGGTGTGCCGTCGCGCAAGGCCGCCACGATGCCTGCCGTGTCCGAGGCCTCCAGCACGATGGCTGCGCGCAACGCCCCACTGTCGCGGTAGGGCGCGAGCGCCTTCCGGATCGCTGGCAGATCGCCGCCACGGACCGGCGCGCTGGCACGACCTTCCGGCCCGGCATAGCCGCGCTGGCCCTGGGCATCGACCAGGCCCCTGCGCAACGCGCGCGAGGCGGCCTGCTGTTCGGGCAGGCTGATCGTGGTGTGCACATCGAGCCCCATCGAATAGGCGCCGTCGCCATATTGCGCGACCATCATCTGGCGCGCTTGCTCGACGGCATACGCGGCGCTGGGCACGATGGAACGGGAGCGGGGCCTCAACACCAAGGCTTCGGCGCGGGCCGCCGCATGGGCAGGGCCGTCCAGATGGCCGAGTTCCCGCATGCGGTGGAGGATGTGCTGCTGGCGGACGATGGCGCGTTCGCGGTTGGCCACAGGGTTGTAGGCCGAGGGGGCTTTGGGCAGTCCGGCGAGGAGGGCCGACTCGGCAACGCTCAACTGATCGAGGGTCTTGTCGAAATAGATGGACGCGGCCGCAGCGAATCCGTACGCGCGTTCACCCAGATAGACCTGGTTCATGTACAGCTCAAGGATCTTGTCCTTGCTGTAGACCGATTCGAGTTTGTAGGCCAGCAGGATCTCCATGATCTTGCGGCTGTAGGTCTTTTCCCGGCTCAGGAAGAAAACGCGTGCGACCTGCATCGTGATGGTGCTGCCGCCCTGGGCATGCTCTCCCGCCCGGAGATTGCGCCAGGCCGAGCGCGCCAGGCCCGAGAAGTCCACCGCGCCATGTTCGTAGTACCTGGCATCCTCGATCGCCAGCAACGCTTGCCGCATGGTCTGCGGGATGCGCTCGATCGGCACAAATTCGCGCCGCTCCTGGCCATACTCGGCCAGCAAGCTGCCATCCCTGGCATAAATCCGCATCGGCAGCTTGGGGTCGTAGTCGGCGAGGTGGTCGATCGCGGGCAAGCGTTGCCACAGCACGTAGAGGCCGTACGTTGCGCTGAGGGTGGCGCAGAGGAACAACCCGATGACCACACCGGCCACAAAGGGCCATCGCGAACGGGTTTTTGCAGGGGGGGTATTGGGGGTCATGGGAAGGGGTTTGGCCACCGCGTTGGCGATGTGCGCTCCGCCAGGGGCCTGCGCGCTGCGCTATTCCCAGCGCTGCTGAAAGGAAAATGTGGGCAGCTTCCAGCCTTGCCAGATCGCCAGCAGACGCAGTGCCAGGCCCACCCCGAAGCTGATTCCCGTGCTCAGATCGACATCGACGCCGAACTCCAGCAGGGCAAGAAACACGGTGCAGACGATCAGCGAGACGACCGCATACAGCTCACGCCGAAACACCACGGGCACCTGGTTGCACAGGACGTCGCGGACGATGCCGCCAAAAATGCCGGTGATCATCCCGGACATGACGACCACGGGAAAGGCGTAGTCCATCTCGCGCGCGACATTGCAGCCGATCAAGGAAAACGCGATCAGTCCCATGGCGTCGAGCACCAGAAATACCCGCTTCAACTGCTGCATGTGGGACGCCACCACCGTGGTCAGCAGTCCGGCAGAAATCACCAGGTAGATGTATTCCGGGTGCTGGGTCCAGCCGATGGGAAAGTGGCCGAGGATCATGTCGCGCACGGTTCCGCCGCCGAGCGCCGTGACAAAGGCGATCACGGCGACGCCGAACATGTCCATGTTGCGACGGCCGGCCGCAAGGGCGCCCGACATGGCTTCGGCGACGATTGCCACCAGATAGATGGCGGTCAGCACGCCGGCCCCTGGCAAGCAGCAACCGGCCGCTCGACGAGCGTGAAACAAGGGAACGAAAACATCGGGGGACGACACCTCAGAGGCAGGGCGCGCGGTGCCGCGGGCCCTGGAGCGCCTCTCCCTCTGTCCTTTTACCTGAGAGTTTCGGCTGCGCGAGCAGCCTGCCCCTTCGGTGGGTCATCAACGCGCAAAGTGCGGTATGTGACCTCTCTCCAGTCGGCGAAATGGTTTTGCGGTCCGGTATGCCTGAGCGATGATGGGAGCTTGCGCCTTCGGCGGAGGCGCAAGGCGCCTCTCTCTCCCGCAAAACAAGCCGATTGTAACGGACGCCTGCCAGTGCCGTCGGCCTCCGTCGGCTGCCACCGCATTCGTGCGCTTGCACGGCACGCCGTTCAGGCCGGGAAGCGCGATGGGCCGCTGCACTTGCCGCTCGGTGCGCACCCGCTTCTCATCTGTTCCATCCACCACAGCGGGGTGGCATTCACACACCGGCAGCGTGGGCCTGCTGGTCGGCGTGGTAGCTGCTGCGCACCATGGCGCCCACGGCAGCGTGGGAAAAGCCCATCTTGTAGGCCTCTTCCTCAAACATCTTGAAAGTGTCGGGGTGCACGTAGCGGCGCACCGGCAGGTGGCTGCTGGACGGAGCCAGGTACTGGCCGATGGTCAGCATGTCGATGCCGTGCGCGCGCATGTCGCGCATGACCTGCAGGATCTCCTCGTCGGTCTCGCCGAGGCCGACCATGATGCCGCTCTTGGTCGGCACGTTCGGGTGCAGGGCCTTGAACTTTTTCAGCAGGTTCAGCGAGAACTGGTAGTCCGAGCCCGGGCGCGCTTCCTTGTACAGGCGCGGCGCGGTTTCCAGGTTGTGGTTCATCACATCGGGGGGCGCGGCCTTGAGGATTTCGAGCGCGCGGTCGTCGCGGCCGCGGAAATCGGGCACCAGGATCTCGATCTGCGTGCTCGGCGAGAGTGCGCGGATGTGCTGGATGCATTCGACGAAATGGCCCGAGCCACCGTCGCGCAGGTCGTCGCGGTCCACGCTGGTGATCACCACGTATTGGAGGCGCAGCTTGGCAATCGTCTGGGCCAGCTTGAGCGGCTCGTCCTGGTCGAGCGGATCGGGGCGTCCATGGCCCACGTCGCAGAACGGGCAGCGGCGCGTGCACTTGTCGCCCATGATCATGAAAGTGGCCGTGCCCTTGCCGAAGCATTCGCCGATGTTTGGGCAGCTCGCTTCCTCGCAGACTGTGTGCAGCTTGTTCTCGCGCAGGATGTCCTTGATCTCGTAGAAGCGCGTGGTCGGCGAGCCAGCCCTGACGCGGATCCATGCGGGCTTCTTGAGCACTTCGCCCTGCTCGACCTTGATCGGAATGCGCGAGAGCTTGGCGGCGGCCTTTTGCTTGGCCAGGGGGTTGTAGGCTTCGGTGGACTGCGCTTCGCGGACGACTTCAGGGGGGCTCATGGCGTGTAGGCGGTTCAGGGAGCGAGCCGGGTGCAGAGCTGTTGGCCCAGCACCTGGGCGGCTTCGTCCCAAGTGGTGTGGACCCCGATTGTAGAAAGGTCCACCGTTTGCAAGCCGGCATAACCACAAGGGTTGATGCGCGCAAAGGGTTCGAGGTCCATGGCCACATTGAGCGCGACGCCGTGGTAGCTGCAGTGGCGACTGACCTTGATGCCCAGCGCCGCGATCTTGCCCAGTCCCGCGAAGTCGGGCGCGCCGCTGGCGCCGTGCTGCGGGCGCTGCGGCAGCAGCGCATGGCTGCGCGGGTCGTCCAAGCGCACGTAGATGCCGGGGGCGTGGGCCACGCGGTGCCCGGTCACACCGTAGTGCGCGAGCGTGCGGATCACGGCCTCTTCAATGCGGTAGACCAATTCCTTGACGTAATAGCCGGCGCGCCGCAGATCGACGAGCGGGTAGGCCACCACCTGGCCCGGGCCGTGGAAGGTGACCTGGCCGCCGCGGTTGGTGGCCACCACGGGGATGCCGCCGGGCTGCAGCACATGCTCGGCGCGGCCCGCCAGGCCCTGGGTGAAGGTGGCAAGGTGCTCGCACAGCCAGAGCTGGTCGGGTTCGTCCGGGGCGCGCTCGGCGGTAAAGGCCTGCATGGCCTCGTAGGTGGGCAGATAGGGCACCTGGCCCAGGGTGCGGATCTCCATCGGTATCGGTGCCTCGCCCCGGCTCAGAGCACGACCTTGACCAGCGGGTGCGAGGACAGCGCGCGGTACAGGTCGTCCAGCTGCGCGCGGCTGGTGGCCGTGACGGTGATGGTCACGCCCAGGTAGTTGCCGGCGCTGCTCTGGCGCAGTTCAATGGTCGATGCGTCGAAGTCCGGATCAAAGCGGTGCGCCAGTTCCGTGACGGCGTGCACAAAACCGTCGACCTTGGCGCCCATCACCTTGATCGGAAAGCGCGACGGATACTCGATCAGCGAGTCCCGGCGGGGGTCGGGGACCGGGGCGTCAGCAGGAGAAGGCGGAGATTTTGTCATGTCGATGCTCTTGATTTAATAGCTATTGACGCAAGCCCATTGCGCGCCAAGGGCCCATTTTCCTTGTATTCCGAGTGGCCTGCCAAGGCGGCGGACGAATGCCGCGGCGTTGGATTCGCGCCACAGCTGTTCGGCGCCGTGCGCGGGGCATGGCATTGCGCGCCGCGGGATATTGGCCTGCGCCACGGGTTTTTACTTATAATCAGGGGCTTTGTGGAAGTTGCTGTCTGTAACCTGTGGGGAGTTCCATGGTGAATCCAAGCGCCCCAAGGCCTGAAGCTGAGGATGAAGAACCCGACTTCAAGCCCCTGACGGCGCAAGAGGCGCAGGCATGGCGCAAGCGCCATCCCGCCCTGTCGGTCTGGTGGCTGGTGGGTGCGCAGGCGCTGGTGGGCGTGCTGGTGGCAGTGGCCACGGGCCTGTGGACAGGCAAGGCCTTTCTGGCCTGGTCGGCTGCCTATGGTGCTCTGGCGGTGGTGTTGCCATCGGCCTTGTTTGCGCGTGGCATGGGCCGTGTGCGGGCTTCCGGGGGTGCCGCATTGGCGGGATTCTTTGGGTGGGAGATGGCCAAGATTGCATTGACTGTCGCCATGCTGGCGGCAGCGCCGAAGTTGATTGCACCGCTGAGCTGGCTGGCCTTGCTGGTGGGCATGGTGGTGACAATGAAAACGTACTGGATTGCGCTGTGGGCGCGGCCTGGTGTCCGAAAAACCGATTGATATAGAGAAGAGTTGTCCGATGGCCGCAGAAGCGCACGCTCCGACTGCAAGTGAATACATCGTTCACCACCTGCAGCATCTTCAGAACATCAAGCAGAAATCCATCATCGACATGTCGGTGATCAACTATGACTCCGTCATCGTGAGCGTGTTGGTGGGTTTTCTGGGGCTGTTCGTTTTCTGGCTTGCTGCCCGCAAGGCGACGTCCGGCGTGCCGGGACGCTTCCAGGCGGCGGTCGAGATGATGGTGGAAATGGTGGACAACCAGGCCAAGGCCAACATCCACAACGCGCAAAGCCGCAAATTCATTGCGCCGCTGGCACTCACGGTGTTTGTCTGGATCTTCCTGATGAACGCCATGGACTTGCTGCCCGTGGATCTGCTACCCGTGCTCTGGCAAGGGGCCACAGGCGACAGCCACGCCTACCTGCGCATCGTGCCCACGGCCGACCTCTCCACCACGCTGGGCCTGTCGTCCGCCGTGCTGATCCTGTGCTTCTTCTACAGCATCAAGATCAAGGGCATGGGCGGCTGGGCGCATGAACTGGTGACCGCGCCGTTCGGCACCAGCAAGAATCCCGTCTTCGCCCTGATCCTGGGCGTGGTCAACCTGCTCATGCAGGTCATTGAATACGTTGCCAAGACCGTCTCGCATGGCATGCGACTGTTTGGCAACATGTACGCTGGTGAGTTGGTGTTCATGCTGATTGCCCTGATGGGTGGTGCTGCTGCCATGTCGCTCTCTGGTGTGTTGCTCCCTGTGGGGCACATCATTGCGGGCTCGATCTGGGCGATTTTTCATATTTTGATCATCACCCTGCAAGCCTTCATTTTCATGATGCTGACGCTGATTTACCTCGGCCAGGCGCATGAAGCCCACTGACCATTCCTTTCTTTCTTTTTCAACCTTTCTTTCTTAAATCAGGAGTCATCATGGAAAACATTCTCGGTCTCGTCGCTTTGGCTTGTGGTCTGATCGTTGGTCTGGGCGCTATCGGCGCCTCCATCGGCATCGCTTTGATGGGCGGCAAGTTCCTGGAAGCTTCGGCACGCCAGCCTGAGCTGATCAACGAACTGCAAACCAAGATGTTCATCTTGGCCGGTCTGATCGACGCGGCCTTCCTGATCGGCGTGGCCATCGCCCTGCTGTTCGCTTTCGCCAACCCCTTCGTTCTGGCCTAAGCCCCGATCAACGCCCAACTAGAAAGGTGTTGCCGTGAGTATCAACGCGACCCTGTTCGTTCAGGCCATCGTCTTCTTGATCCTGGTGCTGTTCACGATGAAATTCGTGTGGCCCCCGATCGCGAAGGCGCTGGACGAACGAGCCCAGAAAATCGCCGATGGCCTCGCTGCTGCCGACCGTGCCAAGTCCGAGCTGACCGCTGCCAACCAGCGCGTCGAGCAGGAACTGTCACAGACGCGCAACGAGACGGCTACGCGTCTTGCGGATGCCGACCGTCGTGCACAGGCCATCATCGAAGAGGCCAAGGCCCGTGCCACCGACGAAGGCAACAAGATCGTCGCCGCTGCCCGTGCCGAGGCCCAGCAGCAGAGCATCCAGGCCCGCGAGGCGCTGCGCGAGCAGGTCGCCGCGCTGGCGGTCAAGGGCGCCGAGCAGATTCTCCGCAAGGAAGTCAATGCCGGCGTTCACGCCGATCTGCTCAACCGCCTGAAGACCGAGCTGTAAGGGGACAACCATGGCCGAACTCGCCACCATTGCCCGCCCTTACGCCGAAGCCCTGTTCAAGGCCTGCACCGCGCACGCGGGTGCCGACCTGGACAGCGCCGTCGTCTGGGTGGATGAATTGGCGGCGATTGCCGCCAACCCCCAGCTGCGCCAGCTGGCCGACAACCCCAAGGTGACCGACAGCGAAGTGTTTGACGTCATCGCCGGGGTGGCACGCTCTGCGCTGCCGGAGATGGCCCGGAACTTCCTGCGCACCGTGATCGACAACGACCGCGTGGACACGCTGCCTGAAGTGGCGGCGCAATTTCGTGCCCTGGTGAACCGCCGCAACGGCTCGTCCGATGCCGTGGTGTACAGCGCTTTTGCGATGGACGGCGCCGCGCTGGCCGGGCTGGGCGCAGTGCTTGAAAAGCGCTTTGGCCGCAAGCTCAATCTCACCGTGCAGCAGGATGAATCGCTGATCGGTGGCATTCGCATCGTGGTGGGTGACGAGGTGCTCGACACCTCGGTCAAAGCCCGTCTGGAACAAATGAAAGCGGCCCTCACCGCGTAATGCGCGGCGTGAGGTATCGGCTAAACAAAGAAAGAAGGAAAGAGTCATGCAACTCAATCCCGCAGAAATTTCTGAACTCATCAAGAGCCGCATCGAAGGGCTGGCAGCCAGCAGCGACATCCGCAACCAGGGCACCGTGGTGTCCGTGTCTGACGGTATCGTGCGCGTCCATGGCCTGTCCGACGTGATGCAGGGCGAAATGCTCGAGTTCCCCGCCACCGCGGACGGCACGCCTTCCTACGGCCTGGCCCTGAACCTTGAGCGCGACTCGGTCGGCGCCGTGATTCTGGGCGAGTACGAGCACATCTCCGAAGGCAACACCGTCAAGTGCACGGGCCGCATTCTGGAAGTGCCCGTCGGCCCCGAGCTGATTGGCCGCGTGGTCAACGCCCTGGGCCAGCCCATCGACGGCAAGGGCCCGGTCAATGCGAAGCTGACCGACGTGATCGAAAAGGTCGCTCCCGGCGTGATCGCCCGCAAGTCGGTGGACCAGCCGCTGCAGACCGGTATGAAGTCGATCGACTCCATGGTGCCCGTCGGCCGTGGCCAGCGCGAGCTGATCATTGGCGACCGCCAGACCGGCAAGACCGCCGTGGCCATCGACGCCATCATCGCCCAGAAGGGCCAGGGCGTGACCTGCATCTATGTGGCGATCGGCCAGAAGGCCTCGTCCATCAAGAACGTGGTGCGTTCGCTGGAACAAGCTGGCGCGATGGAATACACCATCGTCGTGGCCGCCTCGGCCTCCGAGTCCGCCGCCATGCAGTACGTGTCGGCCTACTCGGGCTGCACCATGGGCGAGTACTTCCGCGACCGCGGCGAAGACGCCCTGATCGTGTACGACGACCTGTCCAAGCAGGCCGTGGCCTACCGCCAGGTCTCGCTGCTGCTGCGCCGCCCACCAGGCCGTGAAGCCTACCCCGGCGACGTGTTCTACCTCCACAGCCGCCTGCTCGAGCGCGCTGCCCGCGTGAACGCCGACTATGTCGAAGCTTTCACCAAGGGTGAAGTCAAGGGCAAGACGGGCTCGCTGACCGCACTGCCGATCATCGAAACGCAGGCCGGCGACGTGTCGGCCTTCGTGCCCACGAACGTGATCTCGATCACGGACGGCCAGATCTTCCTGGAAACCAGCCTGTTCAACGCCGGCATCCGCCCCGCCATCAACGCCGGCATCTCGGTGTCGCGCGTCGGTGGTGCAGCCCAGACCAAGCTCATCAAGAGCCTGTCCGGCGGTATCCGTACCGACTTGGCCCAGTACCGTGAGCTGGCGGCGTTTGCGCAGTTCGCCTCCGACCTGGACGAAGCCACCCGCAAGCAGCTCGAGCGCGGTGCCCGCGTGACCGAACTGCTCAAGCAGGCGCAGTACAGCCCGCTGTCCATCTCGCTGATGGGTGCGACGCTGTTCGCGGTGAACAAGGGCTACCTGGACGACATCGACGTCAAGAAGGTCCTCGACTTCGAACACGGCCTGCACCAGTTCCTCAAGACCAGCCATGCCGCCTTGCTGGCCAAGCTGGAGAAGGACCGTGCCATGGACAAGGACGCTGAAGCCGAATTGAACGCCGCAGTCGCTGCGTTCAAGAAGTCGTTCGCTTAAGCCGGACGAGGAGCGATCATGGCAGCAGGCAAGGAAATACGCGGCAAGATCAAATCGGTGGAAAACACCAAGAAGATCACCAAGGCCATGGAAATGGTGGCCGCATCCAAAATGCGCAAGGCGCAGGAACGGATGCGCGCAGCCCGCCCCTACAGCGAGAAGATCCGCAACATCGCGGCCCACCTGGGCCAGGCCAACCCCGAGTACGTGCACCCGTTCATGCAAGTGAATGAGTCCAAGGTGGCCGGTGTCATCGTCGTCACGACCGACAAGGGTCTGTGCGGTGGCATGAACACCAACGTGCTGCGTGTGGTGACGACCAAGTTGCGTGAACTGCAGAGCGCTGGCGTGTCCACCGAGGCTGTGGCCATTGGCAACAAGGGCTTGGGTTTTCTGAACCGCGTGGGCGCCCGCGTGGTGGCGCATGCCACCGGGCTGGGCGACACGCCGCATCTCGACAAGCTGGTCGGTCCCGTGAAGGTGCTGCTCGACGCCTACGCCGAAGGCAAGATCAACGCGGTGTACCTGAGCTACACCAAGTTCATCAACACCATGAGGCAGGAGTCGGTGGTGGAGCAGCTGCTCCCCCTGTCTTCCGAGCACATGCAGGCCGGCAAGACGGCGCATGGTTGGGACTACATCTACGAGCCGGATGCGCAAAGCGTCATTGACGAGCTGCTGGTCCGCTACGTCGAGTCGCTGATCTACCAGGCCGTTGCGGAAAACATGGCGTCCGAGCAGTCGGCGCGCATGGTGGCCATGAAGGCTGCGACCGACAACGCCGGCAGCGTCATTGGCGAGTTGAAGCTGATCTACAACAAGACGCGCCAGGCAGCGATCACGAAAGAACTTTCGGAAATCGTCTCGGGCGCCGCTGCTGTGTAAACAGCTCAACAAACATCTAATTTGGAGCGAAAAATGGCTCAAGTACAAGGCAAGATTGTTCAATGTATCGGTGCTGTGGTGGACGTGGAGTTCCCGCGCAACCAGATGCCCAAGATTTACGACGCTCTGAAGCTCGACGGCTCGGCCCTGACGCTGGAAGTGCAGCAGCAGCTGGGTGACGGCATCGTGCGCACCATTGCGCTGGGCTCGTCCGACGGCCTGCGCCGCGGGCTGATGGTGTCCAACACCGGCAACCCCATCACCGTGCCCGTGGGCAAGGCGACGCTGGGCCGCATCATGGACGTGCTGGGCGCGCCCATCGACGAGCGCGGTCCGGTCAGCCAGGAACTGACGGCCTCCATCCACCGCAAGGCCCCTGCCTACGACGAACTGTCGCCCTCGCAAGAGCTGCTGGAAACCGGCATCAAGGTGATCGACCTGGTGTGCCCGTTCGCCAAGGGCGGCAAGGTGGGCCTGTTCGGTGGCGCCGGCGTGGGCAAGACCGTGAACATGATGGAGCTCATCAACAACATCGCCAAGGCCCACAGCGGTCTGTCGGTGTTCGCTGGGGTGGGCGAGCGTACCCGCGAAGGCAACGACTTCTACCACGAGATGGCCGACTCCGGCGTGGTGAACCTCGAGAAGCTCGAAGAGTCCAAAGTGGCCATGGTCTACGGCCAGATGAACGAGCCCCCGGGCAACCGTCTGCGCGTGGCCCTCACGGGTCTGACCATTGCGGAATCCTTCCGTGACGAAGGCCGCGACGTGCTGTTCTTCGTGGACAACATCTACCGCTACACGCTGGCCGGTACCGAAGTATCCGCCCTGCTGGGCCGCATGCCTTCCGCCGTGGGTTACCAGCCCACGCTGGCCGAGGAAATGGGCCGTCTGCAAGAGCGCATCACCTCGACCAAGGTCGGTTCGATCACCTCCATCCAGGCCGTGTACGTGCCGGCGGACGACTTGACCGACCCCTCGCCCGCCACGACCTTCGCCCACTTGGACTCGACCGTGGTGCTGTCGCGCGATATCGCTTCGCTCGGTATCTACCCCGCCGTGGACCCGCTCGATTCGACCAGCCGCCAGCTGGATCCGGCCGTGGTCGGTGAAGACCACTACGCCGTGGCCCGTGGCGTGCAGGGCACGCTGCAGCGCTACAAGGAACTGCGCGACATCATCGCGATTCTGGGCATGGACGAGCTGGCCCCCGATGACAAGCTGGCCGTGGCCCGCGCGCGCAAGATCCAGCGTTTCCTGTCGCAGCCGTTCCACGTGGCCGAAGTGTTCACGGGCTCGCCCGGCAAGTACGTTCCGCTGTCTGAAACCATCCGTGGGTTCAAGATGATCGTGAACGGCGAGTGCGATCACCTGCCCGAGCAGGCCTTCTACATGGTAGGCACGATCGACGAAGCCTTCGAGAAGGCCAAGAAGGTGGCCTGATTGCCGAGCGGCTGACCGGCCATGCCGGTCTGCCCCCGCAAGCCAGCCACCCACCTTTTTCTAGGAGCAATGATGAACACCATCCACGTTGATGTGGTCAGCGCAGAAGAGTCCATCTTCTCCGGTGAAGCGCGTTTTGTCGCGCTGCCCGGCGAAGCGGGCGAACTGGGCGTGTACCCGCGTCACACTCCGCTGATCACGCGCATCAAGCCCGGCTCGGTGCGCATCGAAATGGCCGATGGCAGCGAAGAGTTTGTTTTCGTGGCCGGTGGCATTCTCGAAGTGCAGCCCGACTGCGTGACCGTGCTGTCCGACACCGCCATCCGCGGCAAGGACCTCGACGACAAGAAGGCCAACGAAGCCAAGGCGGCGGCCGAAGAGGCGCTGAAAAACGCCAAGAGCGAAATCGACATGGCGCGCGCCCAGTCCGAACTGGCCGTGATGGCCGCCCAGATCGCCGCGCTGCGCAAATTCCGCCAGAAGCGCTGAGGACCTGGCCCCCGCGCCTGCTGACAAAGCCGCCTTCGAGCGGCTTTTTTCATGTCCCAGTCCACCGCGGCCCTGGCGCGCACCGCCCTCCGGCCAGCTGTGCAGCGTGGCACCACTCCCACCGCCGAGGGCGCCACGGCGGCGCGGGGCCTGCGTCACGGCGTAGGCGGGCGCTGACATCCGCTGGCGCTGTTCGGCAGCGCCGCGCGCGCGGCATGCGCTTTAGCATGGCGCATGGCCCGTTTCCCTTCCTTGGCTTCCGGTACCTGCGCCAGCGCCCCGAGGGGTGCAGGGACCGGGTGCACGCGCTGATCCGTCCGCCATGGCCGGCTCCGATCTGGTCGTCGCCCGCCCCGAGGGGCTGTACTGCCCTGCCGGCGACTTCTACATCGACCCCTGGCGCCCGGTGGACCGCGCCGTCATCACCCACGGGCATTCGGACCATGCGCGCAGTGGCCATGCGCACTACCTGGCGCACCACGACAGTGCAGGGGTCTTGCGCGCGCGGCTCGGCGCGGACATCACGCTGCAGACGCTCGCCTATGGAGAAGCCATCACGCACCATGGGGTGCGTCTGTCGCTGCACCCGGCCGGCCATGTGCTGGGGTCCGCCCAGGTGCGCCTGGAGCACGGGTCGCAGGTCTGGGTGGCCTCGGGCGACTACAAGCTCGAACACGACGGCACGTGCGCTGCGTTCGAGCCGGTGCGCTGCGACACCTTTATCACCGAATCGACCTTCGGGCTGCCGATCTACCGCTGGCCAGCGCAGGCCGACCTGTTCGCCGACGTGAATGCGTGGTGGCGCGGCAACGCGGCGCTGGGCCGGCCCTCGGTGCTGTTCTGCTATGCCTTCGGCAAAGCGCAGCGTATCCTGCACGGCGTGGACGCCAGCATCGGTGCCCTGGTGGTGCATGGCGCGATCGAGCCCCTCAACGCGGTCTACCGCGCCGCGGGTGTGCGGCTGCCCGACACGCTGCGCGCCACCGACCCGCAGGCCACGCCGGCGCTGCTCGCGACCGCGCTGGTGCTCGCGCCGCCGTCGGCGCAGGGTACGCCGTGGATGCGGCGTTTCGGCCGCTGTGCGGATGCGTTTGCGAGCGGCTGGATGCAGCTGCGCGGCACGCGCCGGCGGCGCGGCGTGGACCGGGGCTTTGTGATGTCCGACCATGCCGATTGGCCCGGCCTGCAGCGCGCCATCGCGGGCACGGGGGCCGAGCGCATCTTTGTCACCCACGGCAGCGTGGCGGTGCTGGTGCGCTGGCTGCAGGAGCAGGGCCTGCAGGCGCAGGGGTTCCACACCGAGTACGGCGACGAAGACGCTGGCGCCGAGCCCGCTGCGCCGGCCGCAGCGCACGGCGGCGTTCCGCCCGCAGAGGCGCCTGCAGGGCCGCACGAACGCGGCAGTGAATTCCCCGGTGCGCCATGAAGGATTTTGCTGCGCTCTACCAGGCGCTCGATGCCAGCACCTCGAGTCTGGCCAAGAAGGCGGCGCTGCAGGCCTACCTGAAGCAGGCAGACCCGGCCGACGCGGCCTGGGTGGTCTACTTTCTGGGCGGCGGCAAGCCGCGCCAGCTGGTGCCGACCAAGGTGCTGCGGGCGCTGGCGCGCGAGGCGGCGGGCCTGCCCGAATGGCTGTTCGATGAAAGCTACGAAGCCGTCGGTGACCTGGCCGAAACGATTGCCTTGCTGCTGCCCGAGCCCACCGATGTGCACGCGCTGGGCTTGGCGCAGTGGATGGAGCAGCACCTGCTGCCGTTGCGCGGGCTCGCGCCCGACGCGCTGGCAAGCACTTTGCGGGCGCAGTGGGCGATGCTGGCAGTGCAGGAGCGGCTGGTCTACTTCAAGCTCATCACCGGGTCGTTCCGTGTCGGCGTGTCGCGGCTGCAGGTGACGCAGGCGCTGGCCGCGGTGAGCGCGGTCGATGCCAAGCGGATCGCGCAGCGCCTGATGGGCTACACGCACCTGGGCGCCCGCCCGACCGCGCCCGACTATCTGCGCCTCGTGGCGCCGGCCGAAGAGGCCGCGCAACCCGGGCGCGAAACCAGCGGCTACCCTTTTCCGTTCTTTCTCGCGCACCCGCTGTCGCTGCCGGTGCAGGCATTCGAAGCCGCGCTCGGGACGCCGTCGCAGTGGGTGGTCGAGTGGAAGTGGGACGGCATTCGCGCGCAGCTGGTGCACCGCGCGGGCGGCGTGTGGCTGTGGTCGCGCGGCGAGGAGCTCGTGACCGACCGCTACCCCGAACTAGAAGCGCTCGGCCATGCGTTGCCCGAGGGCACGGTGCTCGATGGCGAAATTGCCGTCTGGGAGCACGCGGCAGCGCAGGGGCTGCAGACCGGCGGGCGCGTGCGCCCGTTCGCCGACCTGCAAAAGCGCATCGGCCGCAAAACGTTGGGACCGAAGCTGCTGCGCGAGCTGCCGGTGGTGCTGATCGCCTACGACCTGCTTGAAGAGGGCGGCCAGGACCTGCGCAGCCTGCCGCAGCACGAGCGCCGCGCGCGGCTGGACGCGTTGCTCGCGCGCACGCCGCACCCCGCGCTGGTCGCGAGCCCGCAGCTGCACGGTCCGAGCTGGGACGATCTGGCGCTGCAGCGCGAGCAGGCGCGCGCCCTCGGCGTCGAAGGGCTGATGCTCAAGGCACGCAACGCGCACTATGGCGTCGGCCGCACCAAGGACGTGGGCGTGTGGTGGAAATGGAAAATCGACCCGCTGAGCGTCGACGCGGTGCTGGTCTATGCGCAGCGCGGCCACGGCCGGCGCGCCAGCCTCTACAGCGACTACACCTTTGCGGTGTGGAGCGCGCCGCCCGGGGCGGACGAACGTGTGCTCGTGCCTTTTGCCAAGGCCTATTCGGGGCTGACCGATGCCGAAATGGCGCGCGTCGATGCGGTGGTCCGCAAGACCACGGTGGAATCGTTTGGCCCGGTGCGCAGCGTGCGGCCCACGCTGGTGTTCGAGCTCGGCTTTGAAGGCATTGCGCGCAGCAGCCGCCACAAGAGCGGCATCGCCGTGCGGTTTCCGCGCATGCTGCGCTGGCGCGAGGACAAACCGGTGGACGAGGCCGATTCGCTGCAGACCTTGTCGGCGCTGCTGCCCGGGGCAGGCGCATGAGGCGGGTGGTGCGTGGCGGCGGGACGCCCCATGGCTAAGACGCCTGCCCAGCAGGCCGTCGCCGGCTGGCTGGCCCAGAAGGGTTGGAAGCCGTTTGCGTTCCAGAAGCAGGTCTGGAAGGCGATTGCCGAGGGGCGCTCGGGGCTGCTGCATGCCACCACCGGCGCGGGCAAGACCTATGCCGTGTGGCTCGGCGCCCTGCAGGCGCTGGCGGACGGGGTTCCACGAAAAAACAAGCCAAATCGGCCTCTAGCGCAAGCTGGGCAAGCGCCGGCAGCTATCAAAACAAGACCGAGCACGGCGGTGCCCCTGACAGTGCTGTGGATCACGCCGATGCGGGCCCTCGCGGCTGACACGCTCAAGGCCTTGCAGGCGCCGCTGGCTGCACTCGCTGCCGAGCATGGGGGCCTGGCGCGCTGGAGCACCGGCGCACGCACGGGCGACACCGCCAGCGCCGAGCGCAGTGCGCAGGCGCGGCGCCTGCCCTCCGCGCTGGTGACGACACCCGAGAGCCTCACGCTGCTGCTCGCGCGCGCCGACGCGCGCGAGGCGCTCTCGGGCGTGCAGCTGGTGGTGGTGGACGAGTGGCACGAGCTGATCGGCAGCAAGCGCGGCGTGCAGCTGCAGCTGGCGCTGGCGCGGCTGAGCGGCTGGAACCCGGCGCTGCGCATCTGGGGCCTGTCGGCCACGCTGGGCAACCTCGAAGAGGCCATGCGCACACTGCTGGCGGCGCAGGAGGATGGCAGCCGCAGCCTGCTGGTGCAGGGCGCGGTGCCCAAACGGTTGGTGGTGGACACCCTGCTGCCCGAGCGCCCCGAGCGCTTCAGCTGGGCCGGGCACCTCGGGCTGCGCATGTTGCCCCAGGTGGTGCGCGAGCTCGAGGCCACGCGCACGGCGCTGGTGTTCGTCAATGTGCGCTCGCAGGCCGAGCAGTGGTACCAGGCCATTCTGGCGGCGCGGCCCGAATGGGCGGGCGCGTTGGCGATCCACCACGGGTCGCTGGACCGCGGTGTGCGCGAGTGGGTGGAAGAGGGCCTCAAAACCGGCCGGCTGCGCGCGGTGGTCTGCACCTCCAGCCTGGACCTGGGCGTGGATTTTCTGCCGGTCGAGCGCGTGCTGCAAATCGGTTCGGCCAAGGGCATCGCGCGCCTGCTGCAGCGCGCCGGGCGCTCGGGGCATGCGCCCGGGCGCCCCTCGCGCATCACGCTCGTGCCCACGCACAGCCTCGAACTGATCGAAGCGGCCGCGGCGCGGCAGGCCGTGCACGCCGGCCGCGTCGAGGTGCGCAGCACGCCCCAGCAACCGGTCGACGTGCTAGTGCAGCACCTGGTCACCGCGGCCCTGGGCGGGGGCTTTGAGCCTGCCGCGCTCTATGCCGAGGTGCGCCGCAGTGCCGCCTACCGCGACCTCTCGCCCGGTGTCTGGCAGTGGTGCCTGGACTTTGTGCAGCGCGGCGGCCCGTCGCTCGTCGCCTACCCCGACTACCACCGCGTGGGCCCCGACGCAGAGGGCGTATGGCGCATGGCCGACGCGCGCCTGGCACGGCGCCACCGCGCCAACATCGGCACCATCGTGAGCGATGCCAGCATGGCCGTGCAGATGCTGCACGGCGCGCGCCTGGGGCAGATGGAGGAGGGTTTTCTCACGCGCCTGTCGCCCGGCGACTGCTTCCTGTTCGCGGGCCGCGCGCTGGAGCTGGTGCGCATCGCGCAGATGACCGCCTATGTGCGGCGCGCGCCCGCCGGCCGCCCCACGGTGCCGCGCTGGGCGGGCTCGCGCATGGCTTTGTCCACGGTCCTGGCCGGGTTCCTGGTGCGGCAGCTGGCCCAGGCCGCCGAGGGGCATTACGACAGCCCCGAAATGCGCAGCGTGCGGCCGCTGCTCGAGGTGCAGCAGCGCTGGTCCGCGCTCCCGACGCCGGCCACGCTGCTGGTCGAAACGCTGCGCACGCGCGAAGGCTGGCACCTGTTCCTCTACCCGTTCGCGGGCCGCCATGCCCACATCGGCCTGGCCAGCCTGATCGCCTGGCGCGCCGCCCAGCACGCGCCGGGAACGTTCTCGATGGCCGTCAACGACTACGGCCTGGAGCTGGTGAGTGCCACCGCGCGCGACTGGGCCGCGCTGCTGCCCGACCTGCTGCGCCCACCGCACGGCGGCGGTCCTGGCGCCCCGGCCGGCGCCAGCGCAGACACGGCGCGCGCCGCGCTGCTGCACGAGGTCGTCGCAAGCCTCAATGCCACGGAAATGGCCAAGCGCCGCTTTCGCGAGATCGCGCGCGTCGCGGGCCTGGTGTTCCAAAGCCACCCGGGCGAGCGGCGCAGCGCGCGGCAGCTGCAGGCGTCTTCGCAGCTCTACTTCGAAGTGTTTCGCCAGTACGACCCCGGCAATCTGCTGCTGCGCCAGGCCGACGCCGAGGTGCTGAGCCAGGAGCTGGACGTGGCGCACATCCTCGCGAGCCTGCAGCGCATGCACACGCAAGAGCGGGTGGTAAAGGCGCTGGCGCGGCCAAGCCCGTTCGCGTTCGCCCTGATGGTGGAGCGCTTTCGCGAAAAGCTCAGCAATGAAAACCTGGCCGAGCGCATCGCCCGCATGCTGGCGCAGCTCGAGCGCGCGGCCGATGCGCCGGCCCCCGCGGCCCAGCGCCGGCCAGCGCCGGGGCAGGCGCCGGCGCCGACTGCCGAGGACGTGCGCCGCATGCTCGAATTCCTCCCGGGCGCGGGCGCGCCGGGGTCTGCCGAGCGTGCCACGCCGCGCAGAAAGCGGCCGCCGTCGCGGCCGCTGCCGTTGCTGTGACGCGCGCTGCCTGCCAGATGGCCCACTCTGCCTTGCCTTCCCCCGGCCCCGGCGCTCTGGGCGTGGAGGTGGCCGCAGAAGCGGTCTGGCTGCTGCCCGAACACGCGCTGTGGTGGCCGGCCGGCGCCTTGCTGCTGGTGGCGGATCTGCACCTGGGCAAGGCGGCCACCTTCCGCGCCCGCGGCCTGCCCGTGCCCGGCGGCACGACAGCGCGCAACCTCGCGCGCCTGTCGCAGCTGGTCACGCGGTGCGCACCGCGGCGCCTGGTGGTGCTGGGCGACTTCCTGCATGCGCAGGAGGCGCACACGCCGGCCGTGCTGCAGCCGCTGGCCCGGTGGCGCGGCCGGCACGCCGATCTGGACGTCGGGCTGGTGCGCGGCAACCACGACAACCATGCGGGCGATCCGCCGGCCGCCCTGGGCATCGCGGTGGTCGATGAGCCCTGGCTCCTCGGCCCGTTTGCGCTGTGCCACCACCCGCAGCGCCATCCCACGCACCATGTGCTGGCCGGCCACTGGCACCCCGCGGTGCACCTGTACGGTGCGGGGCACGACCGGCTGCGCCTGCCCTGCTTCTGCCTCGACGCGGGCATGGCGGTGCTGCCGGCGTTTGGCGAATTCACGGGGGGCATGGCGCTGCCGGCCGCTGCCGGGCGGCGCCGTTTCGCGGTCGGGGGTGGGGCGGTCTGGGCGGTGCCCGGGGGCTGAGCCAGGG
>NZ_MWOM01000009.1:0-5041 GCF_012931925.1 Acidovorax sp. SRB_24 | reverse complement strand
GCCAGGGCGCAGGCGCGGTGCGGCCTCAGCGGCGCAGCAGCGGGTCGCCGGTCAGCACCGGCGCATCGGGCAGTTCATTGGGTGCGCGCGCGCTGCCGCGCGGCGCGGGGAAGTGTTCTTCGAGCAGCGCGCTCACGCGCGCGAGGGCCTCGGTGAGGCCTTCGTCATAGCGCTGCCCCTGGAACGCCTGGCCCATGCCGGCCACCAGGCCCTCCCAGGTCGCCTGGGGCACGGCGCGCGCGAGCCCCCGGTCGGCCACGACCTCGATCGCGTGGTCGGCCAGCAGCAGGTAGATCAGCACGCCGTTGTTGTGCTCGGTGTCCCACACGCGCAGCTTGCCGAACAGCGAGACGGCGCGTTCACGCGCTGGCGCCCCACGCCAGAGGTAGGCCACGGGCAGGCCGGCTTCGACGCAGATGCGCACCTGGCCAGTGTGGCGCTGCTCGCTGGCGGCGACTTGGCGCGTGAGCTGCTCGATCAGCGGGGGCGGCACGGCCTGGCGCAGGCGGCCTTCGGCCCAGCGGTGGCGCAGCAGGCGCGCGATTCGTTGCATCCAGCCCATGCTCACCACCCCCCGGAGGCGCCGCCGCCCCCAAAACTGCCACCGCCGCCGGAGCTGAACCCGCCGCCCCGGCCGCCGCCCCATCCTCCGCCGCCCCCGCCGCCCCCGCCGCCCCCGCCGCCCCATCCACCGCCGCCGATGAAGGGGCCACCGCCGCGGCCCCGGCCGTTCGACAGCAGCGTGAGCAGCAAGGCCAGCACACCCGCGCCACCGGCGAGCAGCGCACTGGCGGTGAGCAGGTAGGCCAGGGTGCCGGTGCCGCCGCCCATCAGCACCGCACCGAAGCGGTTGCCAAAGATGCGGCGCACGACCGGTCCGATGAGCACCACGCCGAAGAACAGGAAGATCGCCAGTTCGGTCCAGTCGATGCCCTGGCCGCGCGCCTGCGGGGTGCGCGCCGTGGGGGCCGGCAGCGCTTCACCGGCGATGCGCGCGCCGATCTGGTCGAGTGCGGCGCCGATGCCGCCCGCGTAATCGTTCTCGCGAAAGCGCGGCGCCATCGCCTGGTCGATGATGCGCGCGGCCGCCAGATCGGGCACCGCGCCCTCGAGCGCGCGCGCCACTTCGATGCGCATGCGCCGGTCGTTCTTGGCCACGACCACGAGCAAACCGTCGCCGACCTCGCGGCGGCCGATCTTCCACTCGCTGGCCACGCGGTGGGCGTAGGCCGCGATGTCTTCGGGTGCCGTGCTCGGCACCATCAGCACCACCACCTGCGAACCCGATTTTTCTTCGAGGCCCTGCAGCCGCGTTTCCAGCGCCTGGCGTTCGCTGGCGCTCAAGGTCTGGGTCTGGTCGATCACGCGCGCCGTGAGCGCGGGCACCGGGAGCAGCTCTTGTGCGCCTGCGCCCAAGGGCCAGACAGCTACTAAAAAGAGAGCTAATAACGCACGACAGTAAAGGTCTAGAGCCATATTTGACTCTTGTTTCTTACTTGGCGGTCGCCGGCGCGGGGGCAGAGAAGTCGACCGTGGGCGGCACCGAAATCTGGGCTTCGTTCTGCACCGTGAAGGTGGGTTTGGGCGCGTAGCCCATGACCTTGCCGGTGAGGTTGGTGGGGAAGCTGCGGGCCAGCACGTTGTACTCCTGCACCGTCTTGATGTAGTTGTTGCGCGCCACCGTGATGCGGTTCTCGGTGCCCTCCAGCGTCACGCGCAGATCGCGAAACGCCTGGTTGGCCTGCAGCTGCGGGTAGCGTTCGGAGACCGCCATCAGGCGCGAGAGCGCGCCCGAGAGTTCCCCCTGGGCCTGCTGGAACTTGTTGAACGCCTCGGGGTTGTTGAGCAGCTCGGGCGTCGCCTGGATCGACGTGGCCTTGGCGCGCGCCTCGATCACCTTGGTGAGCGTGTCCTGCTCGAACCGGGCCTCACCCTTGACCGAGGCGACGATGTTGGGCACCAGGTCGGCGCGGCGCTGGTACTGGTTGAGCACCTCGCTCCAGGCGGATTTCGATTGCTCGTCGAGCCGCTGGAAGTCGTTGTAGCCACAGCCCGACAGGGCGAGCGCGGTGGCGATCAGGGCAAGAAAACGCTTCATGGTGGTGGGCGCCGGGGCAGGAAGAGGGCGGGAGTGCCATGGCCACGGGCGCGCTGAAATTGTGCCGCAAACCCCCGCACACCGGTCGGCGCGCGAAGGTTGACAATGGTCTGGCGCGGAGGGCCGCAGCGGCGCTGCCCGCACCGTCGAGCTGGTGGGCTTCCAAAAAACTGGCTAAAAATGGCTGCAACCCTTTACAGATAAACGCATGCTGCTATGGACTATGTAGCGCCCCGGTGGTTGCCTGGCGGCCAGCTGCAAACCATCTGGCCTGCGGTGGCGGCGCGGCGCGTGTTCGGCGCTCCGCCCCCCTACCGGCGCGAGCGCTGGACGGCGCCCGACGGCGACTTCATCGATGTGGACTTCCTCGACGACGGTGTCGCCGCCGAGGTGCCGCGGCCGCTGCTGGTGCTGTTCCATGGGCTCGAGGGCTCGTCGCGCAGCCATTACGCCGAAGCCTTTGCCGACATGGCGCGCGAGCGTGGCTGGGCCTGCGCGCTGCCGCACTTCCGCGGCTGCAGCGGCGAGGTCAACCTCGCGCCCCGCGCCTACCACTCGGGCGACCACGCCGAAGTGGCCTGGATTCTGCAGCGCTTGCGCGCCGCGCACCGCGGACCGCTGCTGGCCGTGGGCATCTCGCTGGGGGGCAATGTTCTGCTGCGCTGGGCCGGCGAGGCCGGCGCGTGCGCGCGTGTCGGTGCCGATGCCGTGGTGGCGGTCTGCTCGCCGCTGGACCTGGCGGCGGCCGGCCGCGCCATGGGGCGGGGCTTCAACCGGCAGGTCTACACCCGCATGTTCCTGCGCACCATGGTGCCCAAGGCGCTGCAAAAATGGGCCCAGCACCCGGGCCTGTTCGACCGCCGCGCGCTGCTCGCCGCCCAGGATTTGTACGCCTTCGACAATGTGTTCACCGCGCCGCTGCACGGTTTCCGGAACACCGACGACTACTGGCGCCGCGCCTCGGCCAAGCCCTTCCTCAGAGGCATCTGCATTCCCGCGCTGGCGATCAACGCGCTCAACGACCCGTTCGTGCCCGCCGCGAGCCTTCCGGGTCCAGCCGACGTCAGCCCCTGCGTACGCCTGTGGCAGCCCCGGGAAGGCGGCCATGTCGGGTTTGCCCAGGGGCGCCTGCCCGGGCATGTGCGCGCGCTGCCCGACGTGGTGGGCTGCTGGCTGGCGGCCTTGCTGACCGTGGCGGCGGCACCGTCGGGTGCAGAATCGGGCCATGGATGACATCGTTCAACAGGCCATGGCGAAATGGCCCAACGTGCCCCACTGCCATGGCTGGCTCGGCCTGGACGCGCGAGGACGCTGGTACCTGCGCGACGACGCGGTGCAGGCGCGTGGCGCGTTTGCGCAGAGCAAGGGCGCGCTGCTGCAGCACGACAAGCTGATCGCCTTCATCGCGCGCAACTACGAAGCCGACGCCCACGGGCAGTGGTTCTTCCAGAATGGGCCGCAACGGGTCTATGTCGAGCTGGAGTGCACGCCCTGGATCTGGCGCATCGGGCCCGATGGCCTGGGCCTGATCTCCCACACCGGCCGCGCGGCCCGTGCCACGGCCTGCCTGTGGGACGAAGAGGGGCGGGCGTATCTGGCCAGCGAGATGGGCCTGGGCCTGGTGCACACGCTCGATGTGCCGCAGGTGGCGGAGGCCCTGGAGCGCGGCGACTGGCTGGCCGAGCCCGTGCAGTCCAGCCACCTGCCCGCGCGATACGGCTTTGTGCGCAGTCCCGCGGCGCGCGCCGGCAGCCCGCACCCCTGAACGGGCCGCGCGCGCGGCAGGGGCGAAAAAAAGCCGACCTCTGCAGGGGTCGGCCGGGGGGGGGGCGCGAAGCCCCTGGCGTGCGCCTTATTTGGCGGCGGCGGCCATGTAATCCACGGCGGCGTGGATCTCGGCGTCCGACGCGCTGGTGCCGCCACGCGGGGGCATGGCGCCCTTGCCCTTGAGGGCGATGGCATACATCGTCTCCATGCCTTCCTGGATGCGGGGCGCCCAGGCGGCCTTGTCGCCAAACTTGGGGGCGCCGGCCACGCCAGCGGCATGGCAGACCTGGCAGGCCTGCTTGTAGAGGGCTTCGCCCGCAGCGCTGGCGCCAGGGGCGGCTGCCACGGTGGCGGTCGCTGCAACGGGCGCCGCAGCCTGCGGGGCGGCAGCAGCGGCGATGGGCGCAGCGGTAACGGGCGCGGCTGCTGGTGCAGCGGTGGGTGCGGCAGCGGCGCCCGCGGGTGCGGCGGGTTCTGCGAACTTGGCGCCGGCGGCGTTGGCCATGTAGGCCACCGCGCGGCCGATTTCGGTGTCGTTGAAGTCCCCGCCACCTTGTGGGGCCATGGCGCCCTTGCCTGCGAGCGCCGAATGCACCAGTGCGTCAAACCCGGTCTGGATGCGCGGGGCCCAAGCCGATGCATCGCCCAGCTTGGGCGCGCCAGCGGCGCCGGTGGTGTGGCAGGCCGCGCACTGGGCCTTGAAGACGTCCTCGCCGTTCTTGAGCGCGCGGTTGGCATCGCGGATTTCGACCATGCCCACCTTCTGGATGCGCTCGGCCACGGCCTTTTCGGGGTTGGCGGCGCCCAGCGCAGGCTTGTTGGCCGAGGTGACGTAATACACCAGTGCGATGATGGCGAAAATGGGAATCACAAACGCGAAAAGAACGGCCGCGAGCAGTTGCTTGGGATTCTTGATGGGGCCGGTGTGGGCTTCTTCGGAGTGGTGGGCGCTCATGACTTCCTCGGAAATGTCAGTGTGTGGGGCTTGAAATCAGCCAGGAATTATATGGGTCGGATGTAGGGCACGCGCCGCGTGCGCACCGATGGGCCCGGGCAAGTCAAAATCAGCCGCCTGCTGGCGTGCAATAATGGATGGCTGCACCAGCAATGCGCCAACAGCCCGCCAAAGTGGTGGCGCAAAGATGGCCGAATGCGTGTCCGTTCGGCGATAGGTGC
>NZ_MWOM01000099.1:0-10438 GCF_012931925.1 Acidovorax sp. SRB_24 | reverse complement strand
ATTGGGCTCGGTGAACACAGCGCCAAGGCCGATGCGACCAGGATTCGGCACGGCGCTGCCGTCGCAGTAAATAAGCCAGGGTTCCTGTGCCATGTCCGCGGACAGCGCCCGAGCTTCTGTCCCGGGCGCTGAAGCGGCCATGCCCGCTCGAGCTGTGCACCCGGCCGTCACGCTCGCCCCGCCAGCAGCGCACGAAAGGCTCTTGCATTGCCCTGCGCCTTGTCTTCCATGCAGTTGTTGAACACGGCGTGCGCGTACCTGACCGACCGCACCATCGGCTCAAAGCGCTGGGCCAGGGCCTGCAGTTCGCCCGCCGTGTACGCATAGTCGAACCGCTCGGCCGCCGTCCTGGCGGGCGTCGCGTAGGCCTGCGCATTGCGCCCGTGCAGGCGCAGCAGCGTGTGCTCGGGGTGCGTGGTTTCCCAGATGCACGGCACGCTGTGCGCTGAGCCCTGCGGTCCATCGACAATCGTGTGCACGACGGCAAGCGCGCGCTGCATCGCGAGGGTCTCTGCGGTGGCCTCCGCGCTCTCCCAGCAGCTCAGGTGGCGGAACTCGATGCTCAGCGTGTGGCCCGGCAGGCGTTCTGCGCACTGCTCGAGGTGCGCGAGGGCCGCTGGGTGTCTCGACACCTTGGGCGAGAACTGGAAGTGCACGAGGCCGAGCTTTCCGTCGGCCTGCAGCGGCGCCAGACACGCCGCGAACCTCTGCCACAGCTCTGCCCTGATTTCTTCGTCCAGGTCCTTGTAGACCAGCCTGCGGCCCGCGCCCAGCGCCTGCCGGATGTCCCTGGGCAGCACGTCCGTGCTGGTCCACTGCCCGGTGAAGAGGCTGAACGCTTTCACATTGAACACAAACCCTGGCGGCGTGCGTTCGGCCCAGTGCTGGGTCGTGGCGACGGCGGGAATCGCGTAGTAGCTGGTGTCGACCTCGACCAGGTTGAACTGCGAGGCATAGAAGCGCAGCCGCGCCTCGGGCGACCTGGCGCTTGCGGGATAGAACCTGCCGCACTCGAGCAGCGTCTTGTCCGTCCAGGATGCCGTTCCGACCAGCAACGCCATGGCTGCCTCCTTGCCTGCATTGTCGCTGCGCGCGCCCTCAAAAGACTGTATATTCATACAGTCCTCATTGCAGGAGAAGCACCATGCAAACCATCGAATGCACCTACACGGTCACGCTGCGTGACTATCCGGAACCGCTCCCCGCCACGCAGCGCACCGCGGCCGAGGCGCGCTACGCCCAGGAACTCGAGAGGCAACTGGGAGGCCCCGAGCAGGTGGCCGCGGCCCTGGACACGATGGCAAGCCTCGAGGCATCCGCGCCCCAGCTCACGCCGGGCGACCTTGCGCTGCTCAAGGCCTGGGGCCGCGCTAGTGTCGCAGCCCGGCAGGCCGGGTTTCGGGGCCTGGGCGAAGCGAGCAGCGCGTACTTTGACGTGGGGCTGCCATGAGGGTCGAGATTTGCTGCCGCTGGCGCGTCCAATCCCCGGCGGGCCGGTAGCGCGAGACACTACAGCGCGTCCGAAGAGGCGATCCGCAAGGAGCACCCCGAGGCGACGCCCGTGCAGGGCACGCGCACCGAGCAGCTCATCCTGGACCAGCCGGCGCAGCTGGTGTGCGCGGGTTTTCACAGCCCGCAGGCCACGCCCTCGGTGCTGATCTGGCCATGCACTATTCCCGGACGCGAGGGGCGCATTCCGCTGGGCGGTCAGGTGAGCGACTACACCGTCACGCAGGAGGGTGACGACTGGGTCGTGATGCTCCACGGCACGACGCTCATGTACCGCGGCGCCGGGCCGGTCCGCGTCGAGGCCGCGCCATGACCGCGCGCTGGAACTACCCGACTTTGCTGCGCACGCCCGCGCGCAAGGGTGAGGGCGGGTTTCCGAAACAGACCTTGCTGCCGCTCGAGCCGCAGGCCTATGCGATCACGCAGCAAGGCGAGACCTGGCGCGTCGCCGTGAAGCACACGGGCGAAGTGATCTATGCGGGGCCGGGGCCGGTGCAGTTGGTGGCGTCGCCTGCACCATTCTGAACGTCAAAGATAAGGGTCCAGTTCTCGGGTCGCAGAACCTTGGATGCTGCGGCCGTTGACGCATTGATGCCCATGCGTGCCACGCGTTGCAGGCCTGAGCTTCAGTTCAGTGCTGCGGCGAGACCTTTGACCTGCAGCGGCTCTTCCAGCGGCTTGACGGTGAGCAGGATCTTCTCTTGTAGCCAGGGCAACCTATTCTCGTCCATGCGCGAGTTGACGGCCACCACGCACAGCGACACGTCATAGCCCTGGCGCATGAAATTTACGCCGATGCTGCGTGTGCCAGAGGTAATCCGGTCGCCGACCAACGCGTACCCGAGCTTGCGGCAGGCGCGTATTTCCTCCCAGAAGCTCTCCTCACCGATGGCTGCGAGGGCTGGCTCATGCAGGTTGCGCTGCACAAACCCACGGATCTCATCGTCGTCGAGCTTGGCCAGGATGGACAGGCCGCCACTGCCGATCCCGAGCAGGCGCCTTTGTCCGATTTCGGTGGTCAAGGCTTTGACGGGGTAGTCGCCGCTTTGCCGTTCCAGGCATTCGGCGTAGTCGCCATCGCGGCTCATCAGCAACACCGTGTCGCCGGTCACCTCTGCCAATGCGCGTATCACCTCGGCGAAGACGATCTTGATCTTTTTGTTCTTGTTTTCCAGGTGGCTGGCCACCAGTGGGTAATAGGCTGCAGTCCCTTCGCTTTTGTAAATCAGGGACTCTCGCTCCAAGGCTTCCAAAATTCTGTGGGCCGTGGATTTGTCAAGCTCCGATAGTTTCACCAATTCACTGAAACGCACGCCTGAATCGGCGCGCGCCATTATTATCTTCAGTAATTTTAGTGCACGGGTGACGCTTTGAGCTGCAGCCATATTATTTACGTCCAAAGAAAATTATTCCTTTTACATTCAGTTATTCCGCTCTAATACCGTTGGCATCAACGACATTTTTCCAATACTTGAAGTCTTTATTGATTTGCTCTTTCCAGGTATTGGCTGGCGCAAAGTTGACAAGCAAGCCTGCGTCGCTGATTTTGGCCTGCACCTCTTTGTCGGAAAGTATTTTTTTCAGCGAATCCTGAATCTTCTTCTTGATTTTCTCATCGGTTCCAGCCTTCACCACAATGCCGCCCCAAGGCACAGCCGTGAGGCCTTCAAAGCCTTGTTCCATCAAAGTAGGCGTGCTTTCCAGCTTGGGAAGCCGCTCGGATGAAGCCACGGCAATCGCCCTGATCTTACCCGTTTCGATATGTTGCAGCAGCGTCGTGTAGTCACCAAACATCATGGGGAGGTGGCCGCTCAGCGTATCGTTCAAGGCGGGCGCCGCACCTTTGTATGAAATGTGTTGCAGATCAATTTTGGCCATGCAAGCCATCTGCTGACCTGCAAGATGCCCAATACTGCCGCTGCCAGCGCTGGTAAATGACACTCCGTGCTTGTTATTTTTGGCGAACTCGATCAAATCCTTGGTGTTCTTGACATCTTTCATGCCGGGGTAATTCGGGTTGACCACCAGAACATTGTGGTGCGAGTACACACGCGCCACCGGATCAATCTGCTCGTTGAGGGACAGGTGTTCTTTGTCAAAAATGCGCTTAAATACTGTGGGGACAACCAACATCATCAGGTTATAGCCATCTGCAGACTGGTTCACAAAGTATTTCTCAGCAACCGTTCCCGAGGCGCCAGGCCGATTATCCACCACGACTGGCTGTCCCAGATCCTTGCTCATTTCACGCGCCAAAATTCTTGCGGCTGTATCGGTGGGGCCTCCAGCCGAGAAGCCGATTACCAAGTTGATACTCTTAGCAGGCCATTGTTTAGAATCGGTGGCGTGAACCATCATCGATACAGCCAAGGTCAAACTTGCGCAGATTGTGGGTTTGATAAATTTCATGGTTTTGTCCTAAATAATTTGATTGGCTCTAAGTTCTTGCATTTGTGACGCGTCTATGTTCAGGAATCGTTTTAAAATTTCTTCTGTATGCTCTCCTAGCATGGGCGGGGCTCTATCAGGTTCTGCCTGCGATTGCGTGAAATTGATTGGGTTTTTAACCAGCTTGATAGCGCCGTAAGCCGGGTGCTGGACTTCTTGCACAATCTGACGCTGCTGGATATGCGGATCCAGAAAAACTTCAGGTAAACTATTGATGCGACCTGCCGGCACGTTGAAGCGGTGCAATGCCTCGATAAGATCTTGAGATTTCCAGGACTGCAGTTCTAAGCTCAGGATGGTGGACAGTTCGACCCTGTTCTTCACGCGCAGCGTATTGGTTGTGAATTTCTCGTTAATGATCAGGTCTTCGCGGTGAATGGCTTTGCAGAAACTGATGTATTGGCCTTGGTTGCCGGCAGTCATCATGACGGCGCCATCGGTGCAATCGAACACTTGTGCGGGCACGCCGCCATTTCCCTGGGAGCCCATTCTCTTGGGCGCCGTTCCGGTGACGAGATACTGGGTTGCGAAATGGCCAAGCCCGCAAACCATCGATTCGAGCAACGAGATGTCGATGTATTCGCCGCTGCCCTGATTCTGATCTCGGCGGTATAACGCAGCCGTGATCGCGTTGGAGGCATATAAACCCGTGATGATGTCTGCAATGCTTGGGCCCACTTTCATGGGACCACCGCCAGCTTGTCCGTCGGGGTGTCCGGTCACGCTCATGATGCCGCTCTCAGCTTGAAACACCGAGTCGTATCCCGGCCTTTTTCTGTACGGTCCTGTCTGGCCATATCCGGTGATGGAGCAGTAGATAAGGCGTGGAAAGGAGGTGCGCAGACTCGCATAGTCAAGGCCATACCTTTGAAGATCGTCAACCTTGTAGTTCTCAATCAGCACATCAGCTTGCGCAATGATCTTGAGAAGCAGCTCCTTGCCCGCCGGCACTGAAAAATCGAGCGTGATAGATTTTTTATTGCGGTTCGCACTCAAGTACATCGGAGATTGCGAGGTGTCCTGGCCGTTCTCGTCCTTGAGGAACGGCGGACCAAACATGCGCGAGTCGTCACCGTTGACCGGGCGTTCGATCTTGATCACCTCCGCCCCCATGTCCCCCAGCATCTGACCGGCGAGCGGACCGGCCAGCACTCGGGTCATGTCGACCACCATGAGGCCGTTTAAGCACTTATTCATTGATCATCCAGTGAGATAAAAGTTAGATTACTCTCGACAGATGAGATTAAACGCATTGGTTGGTATCAAGATCGGTGGAAACCCTTGGATTCAAACGAACCCGCGGAGCACGTGCATGAGTCGACGGCAGGCTTAGAGACCCGATGGAATCCGCTTGAGACCGTGACTGCCTGATCCGTCAGTGCGGCGCACCACCAGACTACAACACTGATTTGAAGGAGAGCCGGCACAAAGCGTATTGATGGAATGACGGTCAAACCGGGTTGGGAAATTCCGATGAATCGCCAGTACCTTGAGTACATCCCGGAGATATGAGCCCCAGCCGCGAATAGCCATCATGGGCAGCTCTCGATCGCACAGCGGTCGTTTGACCTGCTGAGATAGGTATGTCCCGTCTTGCTCGCCGAAGCCCCTCATGCCGCCGACTGCGAATGACTCCGTTCAGCCTGAAGTGGTCGTTCCGTCGAAAGAGTTGTTATCTGCACCTCGTGCTGCTAAAGCGGGCACTCAGCGACTATGTGCGTGACCACCGATTTCTGACGAGATAGGCCAAGGCGAACTACTAGTGCTCAAAACACACGACGCGGCGTCTAAGAGCTGCTAACAGAAGCCTGTCATCGCCCAATGCCCGCTGTACGTTTGATGCGGCATGGGAAAAAACAGGAATAAAGGAATCAGCACGGCGCTGTACAAGAGGCTTGAGCCGTTGCTGCCGGCCGTGAAGCCCTCGCCCAAGGGCGGCAGGCCGCGACTGAGTGATGAGCTGGTCTTGAATGGCATCCTGTTCGTGCTGCGCACGGGCACGCCCTGGGAGCACCTGCCCCAGGAATTGGGCTTTGGCAGCGGCATGACCTACTGGAGGCGGCTGCGTGACTGGCAGGCCGCCGGCGTATGGCACCGTCTGCATCTGGCGTTGCTGGCCGAACTGCGCAGTGCTGACAAGCTTGACTTCAGCCGCGCCAGCGTGGATGGGGCCAGCGTGCCCAGCCCCCGGGGGGCCGTACACGGGGCCCAACCCCACGGACCGGGGCAAACTCGGCAGCAAGCGCCACATTATCACGGACCGCCAGGGCATCCCGCTGATCTTTTGCGTCACCGGAGCCAACCGCCATGACTCGGTGGTGTTCGAGAAGCTGATTGACGCATTGCCGGCGGTGGGCGGCAAGCGCGGCAGGCCGCGCCGCTGGCCCGAGAAGCTGCATGCGGACAAGGGCTACGACTACGTGCGATGCCGTGCCCACCTCAAGCGCCGAGGCATCCAGGATCGCATCGCTCGCAAGGGCATCGAGCGCAATGACCGGCTCGGGCGCCACCGCTGGGTGTTCGAGCGCACCCATGCCTGGCTGGCTGCCTTTGGCAAGCTGCGCACCCGCTTCGAGCGCCGTATCGACATTCATCTGGCACTGCTTTGCCTAGCGTGCCGCGTCATCTGCGTTCGCAATCTGCCTATGTTTTGTTAGCAGCTCTAACTGCGGCACACCCTATCCGAACTGATGGCTGACATCGACCATTTCAAGGACCGCCCGAAGTCACCGGGGATCTGGCCGTTCGCGCCGCCTTTCGTTCCGCACTGGAAGTGCTCGCAGAAGCCGCTGCAGCAGAATCAATCAGGCACCCGTTGGCGCACCGGTACTGGACTTACGTGCACAAGGAGTCAGCAGTCATGGCAGCTAAGCTGTCACGGCAGGGACTTCGGTCGCCCTACAACGCGCAAAGCCCTAATGAGTGCTTCAGCCAAATGGAAGCCCGGTTAACGCCTGCCATATGTGGTGCAGCGCGGGGTTCCGGTTGTCTACATTGCGATAGGCCGCATAGAAGATTTCGAGCGCCATCCGCTCACCGCCGAAAGGAACGAGTTCGCCCCTAGATACTGCTTTGGCCGCCGCACACCCAGGTAACCAGGCGATCCCTGCGCCTTCCATTGCCATCTGGCAGAGCACATCCGCCATGTCGCTTCGGAATACAGGAGCCTGGGGCGGTGGGAGCTTGTGCGCTTCTGAAACCCTGCGCACCAACTGACCGAGGTACGTGCCATCGGTGTATGCCAGTTGGTGGGCTCCGCCGGACTTCAATACGACGTCCGCCGACGTGGTGAGTGTTTTCAAAAACAAAGGCGATGCGTACGGCCGAAGGGTGTCGCGCACAAGCACCTTGCGCTCGAAATGGTCCAGCTCCAACTGGATCGGCAGCATAGGGCTGTAGTAGCACAGCAGCAAATCGGCCGAATCTGAGACCAGAGCCATCACTGCGTCATGGAGGTTGGTGGGGAGCGCTTGGCAACCGGGCGCTAGTTGGTCTGCGAACCATGCTCGCCACCATCCTGGCAGAAGATGTGTGGCAACGGTAAGGGGCAGCGCAATGCGGATGGAGTTGCTGGAAGCCTGCAAGCCTTTGGTCGCCTCGTCCCGTGATTCGTTGGCCAGCCGCAGCATCTCGGTGGCCTGGGCCACGAAGCGTTCGCCATGCGCCGTAAGGCAGCTCGGATAAACGGCACGGTCGATGAGGCGCACCCCCATCCATGCCTCCAACTGCTGAATGCGTCGGCTCAGGGCGGCCTGGGAAGCATGTCGAAGCTCGGCTGCCTTGGTGAAGTTTTTGGTCTCGGCGACCACGAGAAAGTCATAAAGCCAGCGAAGTTCCATTGCAGCGTGCCGTTTGCTATTTCGACAGCACTGTAGCGCCGCGTGGGCGCACGGGTTGGAAATGCAATAAATGCATGGCGTGGCGGGCTTGGGTTCCGGTTTTGGCACCTTCCATGCAAAGCCTGCAACAGGCGAAAGGGGCAGCGCTTTAGACTTTTGTGACGGGCACTCTCGCTCGGCCCGGAGGACACATGAAACGTTACTTGCTTGGAACATTGGCCAGTCTGTGTGCCGTAACCGTCGTGAACGCGCAGGCCCCCAATGACACGCTGGCAAAAATCAAGGCGTCTGGAAAGGTGATCATTGGCACGCGCGAGTCGTCAGCACCACTGGCATACACCTCGGAAAAGGCGGGCACCTATGTGGGTTATCACGTCGATATTTGCAACCGCATCGCCGACGCAATTAAGTCCGAGCTGAAGACCCCGAATCTCACAACGGAATACATGGCAGTCACCTCACAGAATCGCATTCCACTGCTCACGAACAACACCATTGACTTGGAATGCGGCTCCACCAACAACAACAGCACGCGTAAGCAACAGGTGGCCTTCGCACCCACCACCTACGTGGTCAACGTGCGCATGCTGGTGCGCGCTGACTCGCCCATCACGTCCGTGTCTCAGCTTGAGGGAAAAACCGTCGTGACGACGACCGGCACGACCTCGGTGCAGCTCCTGCGTAAAAATCAGCGTGCTGCGAATCTGAAATTCGATGTCATCAGTGGCAGAGACCATGGCGACAGCTTCCTGGTGCTTCAGCAGGGCCGTGCAGACGCGTTCGTGATGGATGACAACATCCTGGCCGGCGTGAAGGCCAGCGCCGCGAACCCGGCCGGTTTCAAGATCGTTGGTGAAACGCTGAGCGAAGAGCCGAGCGCCATCATGTACCGCAAGGACGACCCGGCGTTCAAGAAGGTGGTCGACAACGCTGTGATCGCGCTGATGCGCAGCGGTGAGGTCGACAAGCTCTACGCCAAGTGGTTTGTCGACCCCATCCCCCCGCGCAACGTGTCCGTCAATATCCCGATGAGCGCGGCCTTAAAGAATGCAATCGCAAATCCGAATGACAAACCAGCCGAGGACTATGCGGCTGTCAAGTGAGAAAGTGAGGTCGGCATGAGTGGCATCAACAACCCTGGTGGCGAGCGCCACGCGGTCGTGATCGGGGCAGGTGCGGTCGGCTGCGCCACGGCCATCGAAGCCATCCGTGTCGGGATGCGCGTCACAGTCATCGAACCCGGGGTCCCCGGCTCACCGCATGCGACGAGCTACGGCAACTCGGGTTGGCTTTCCACACATTCCGTGATTCCACCCGCACTCCCCGGAGCCTGGCGGAAGGTGCCGGGCTGGCTGGCAGACCCGCTGGGCCCACTTGCAGTGCGCTGGCGCTATCTCCCCAAGGCGTTGCCCTGGCTGTTGAGCTATCTGGCGTCGGGATGGACCGAGGCACGGGTGCAGCGTACGGCGGATGCCCTGCGAGGACTGCTATCCGATGCGCCAGCCCTGCACCAGCGCTTGGCTGCAGAGGCCGGGGTATCTCACCTCATCGAGCACCGAGGCATCCTGCACGTGTACCGATCCAGGCAAGAGTTTGAGGGTGAGGCGCTCGCTTGGCGGGTCAGAGCGCGTACGGGTGTGCAGTGGGACGAATGGGACGAGGCCACCTTGCGATCCCGTGAGCCGGACCTGGATGCGCGGTACACGTTCGCCATCCTTGTCGGGGAGGCGGGTCATTGTCGTGACCCTGGCGCCTACGTCGCGGCCTTGGCGCGGCACGCAC
Organism: Acidovorax sp. SRB_24; assembly: GCF_012931925.1. Taxonomy (NCBI): domain Bacteria; kingdom Pseudomonadati; phylum Pseudomonadota; class Betaproteobacteria; order Burkholderiales; family Comamonadaceae; genus Acidovorax; species Acidovorax sp. SRB_24. Next base: position 860 of record NZ_MWOM01000099.1, on the reverse strand, counting down.
AGTCGCTCGGCGCCCGCTTTGTACAGTCTCGCGCCACGGGCTTCCGCATCGAGAATGGTCGCCTGCGCGCGGTCCTGAGTGAAGACGGAGAGATTGCGTGTGACTCGGCGGCCATCTGCTCTGGAGCCCGTTCTGCAGAACTCGCGGCAGCCGTCGGCTCTCCAGTGCCCTTGGATTCCGAACGCGGTTACCACGTGCAGGTCAAAAGCCCCACGTGCGGACCTCGCACACCGATGATGGTGGCTGACGGAAAGCTCATCGCGCATTGGATGGATGGCGGTCTGCGCGCAGGTGGCCAAGTTGAGTTTGCGGGACTGGCAGCGCCCGCGAACTGGAAGCGCGCTGACATCCTGTACCGCCACCTTCAAACCATGTTCGAGGGTCTTCCTCTCACGCCAGAAGAGCCGTTGGTTCATCGCTGGCTTGGGCACCGCCCCAGCACGCCCGACGGTCTACCCTGCATAGGACCCTCGGCGGCCACGCCCGACGTGGTATTGGCGTTCGGGCACGGACACATTGGCTTGGGGGGTTCTGCTCGCACAGGGCAGTGGGCCGCGCAACTTTTGGCTGGTAATTCGTTGAGCGCATTCGCTTTGGCTTTCAGCCCAGCTCGCTTTCAGCTTGGGCGACAACTGAAAGGCAGTCAGAAGCGCATGGAAGAGACGCGGAAGTGGTGAGTGATCTTGCCCCCGAATTTCAGGACACAGACTATTCGCAATGTAGCGCCTGCCCGCTCTGAGCAAGACGCTGCTGCGCAGCGCGATGCTGCCGGAACTCTCTGGGTGATTTCATCTTCAGCGCCGTGTGCGAATGCACCTCGTTGAAGTGTTCGAAGGCCGCAGCCATCTGCGCCATCGCCG
>NZ_MWOM01000021.1:24612-62380 GCF_012931925.1 Acidovorax sp. SRB_24 | reverse complement strand
GAATCGATCAGCGACGACTTTGACGTCAGCACCCTGCTCGACACCGACGACCAGCTCAGCTACCGGCGCCCGGGCATCGGCGTAGAGGTCACACGGCGCCTACGCTCGGGCCACTGGAGCATCCAGCGCCAGCTCGACCTGCACGGCCTGCGCGTCGACGAAGCGCGCGAGGCGCTGGGCCAGTTCATCCGCCAGGCGCACAAGACCGGCCTGCGCTGCGTGCGCGTGGTGCATGGCAAGGGCCTGGGTTCGCCCGGTCGGGCGCCGGTGCTCAAGGGCCGCGTGCAGCGCTGGCTGGTGCAGAAGAACGAGGTGCTGGCCTTCGTGCAGGCGCGCCCGGCCGAGGGCGGCGCCGGTGCGCTGGTGGTGCTGCTGCAGCCCGCGGGGCCGCGCAGCGATTGATGCGTGGGCGCAGGCCGCGCCCTCTAGCTGCGCCCGCTGCCCGCCCCCACCAGCACGGCGCCCTGCGTGTCGGGGTCCAGGGCGATGCGCTGTACATCGAGCCGCAGCCGCGCCTTGAAGCCCTTTTGCGACGCCAGCGCGATCCAGTAGTGCGTGCCATCCCACTCGGCCAGCGTGCCCTGCGCCTCGCTCCAGCGCTCGTCGGTGCGCAGGCAGCGCACGTTCCAGCCATCCGCGGTCGGCGTGGCGCGGAGGGTGAGCGTGTCGCGGAACAGGTATTCGCCCTCGACATGCTGGTCGAGCCACAGCTTGCGGTCGATGGTGTAGCCCGTGGTCGAGACGGCCAGCTCCAGGCTGAACACCACCGTGCGTCCGACCGTGACCTTGGACGTGTCGAGAAACACCGAAAACAGCACCGGCGAGCGCGGGGCGTCCAGCCCGGCCTTGCCCACGCGCAGCAGCTCATCGAAGCTGCGCAGGACGGCGCTGAAGGTGTCGCAGCGGCGCTCGCTCAGCGCGTAATCGTTGGCGCCGCGTGGCGCCACCGTGGCCTCGAAGTAGTACGAGGCGCGCACCTCGCGGCCTGCGTCCTTGGCCTTTTGCACCGAGGGTGGCAGCGGCAGCGCATCGACCTCGAGCACGCCGTCGACGCGCAGGTCGCCGAACAGGAAGCGCACCAGGTTCTGGTAGCCCTCTTCCGAGTTGACCACGCCGTACGGCCCGCTGTGGCTGCGGTAGGCAAAGGCGCGCGGCGCGCCCTGCACCGCGGCGTTCTCGATGTGGACCAAGCCATCGCTCATCTCGCCGGCCAGCGCGCGCGACAGGCCCAGCGCGACCGCGTAGTCGCGCGAATTGGTGCCGACGAAACAGAAAAAGCGCTGTGGGTCGAACTTGCCGCCGAGCGAGTCGACGCGTTCGCTGCCGAAGGGCAGGTCCAGGTAATTGGCCATGACCTTGCGGTTGAAATTGTTCATGTCCCAGAAGCTCAGCACCGCCGGCACCTGCAGGCCGGCCATCTCGATGCCGTTGTGCGGCGTGGCGTAGGTGAACACCTTGGCCACCAGCGCGCGTTCTTCGGGGGTACTGACGGCGTCGTTCTGCAGGAAGCAGCGGCACACCAGCCCGCCCATCGAATGCGCGACCAGGTGCACCTTGAACTGGGCCAGCGCCTCGGCGTCCACGCCGCAGACCTGTCCGCGCAGCTGGTGGATGAGGTCGCGCAGCCCCTCTGCGGCGGCCACGATGGACAGCGCCTTGCCGTCGCCCAGGTCGCGGTCGGCGCTGTCGTAATAGCGGTAGATGACCACGCTGCGCGCGGGCACCGGGCCGACGATCTCGGCGCCGTTTTCGTAGATGTCGCGGTAGCCGCAGTCCTTCATCAGCCGCACCAGCGGCGACTCGAACACATGCCGGCGCACCTGGGCGTCCCAGGCCTGGCGCAGCTTGGTCGCGCCGACGTTGAAGCCCATGTAGGGCGAGGAGACCGCATCGGCGATTTCGGCCGGCGTCATCGCGTAGCCACGCACGTAGATGATCGGAAAGTACGGCGCGGGCAGTGTGGCCATGGCGTGGACTCCGGCAGGCTCGATGGCCGGATTCAATGCCGCGGTGGGGGAAAAGTCAAACCTGCGGGTGCGGCCGGCGCAGCAGGCCAGCAGTCAGGCCACGGCGCCTTATCTAAGCGGCAAAAATGCCCGCAACGCTTTACCAGCATGTGCTTATAGCTATGGTTTTTGATTTATCTCTGCGGCAATCCCGAGGTCACTCACGGTGACGCACGCGAATGGCATCCCCACACTGCGCCCCTGCCAGGGCCCGCCTCCTTGCTTTTATCGGGGTGGCTCCTACACTGGCCCACACAGGAGGCGCTCGGATGAACACCCTGCGGGTCACCAGCCTGGCGGCCACGGCGCGATCGCGGCTCGCCACGGTCACGCTCAAGGCGCCGCTGTTGCAGGCGGCGCGGCTTTTGTCCCACACCCATATCGGCCTGGTGGTGGTCTGCCAGCCCGACGGCACGGTGGCGGGCGTCGTCAGCCAAACCGACGTCCTGCGGCAGATCGGCCACTGCGCGGGCCAGGCCTGCCAGACGCTGGCCTGCGACATCATGACCGCCGACGCCATCTGCTGCCGCCCCGACGAGTGGCTGGCCGACGTGCTGGCGCGGATGGAGCAGCGCGGCCTGGTCCACGTGCCGGTCCTGGACGCCGATCGCCGGCCCATTGGCGTCGTCAATGCGCGCGACGCGCTGCGGGCGCTGGTGCAGGCCGGTGAGTACGAAGAATCGCTGCTGCGCGAGTATGTGATGGGCATCGGCTACCACTGAAAGGCATGCCATGCGTCCCCCTTCCCTGATACCCCGAAAGCGGCCGCTGTTCCTGAACCTGGCGCAGATCGCCATGCCGGTGGGCGCGGTCACCTCGATCTGCCACCGCCTCAGCGGCGTGCTGCTGGCGGCGGGCGTGCCGGCGGCGCTGTACCTGCTGGGGCGCTCGCTCGATGGCGAGGCCGGTTTTGCCCAGGTGGCAGGCGTGTTGCGCCAGCCCTGGGCCAAAGCCTGGCTGGTGGCGCTGGCCTGGGCGCTGGCGCACCATGCGCTGGCCGGCGTGCGGCACCTGCTCACCGACGTCAACGCCGGCTCCACGCTGGGCGCCGCGCGCCGCAGCGCCTGGGGCGTAAACCTGGCGGCGCTGGCGGTGGCGCTGCTCGCCCTGGGGGCGGTGCGGTGAAGCGCGGGCCCACCGGCTTGCTGGCCTGGCTCGTGCAGCGCGCCAGTGCGCTGTACCTGCTGCTGTTCTTGCTGTTCGTGCTGGTCTCGCTGTGGCGCCAGCCCGTGCACCACCACGCCGACTGGGCGCAGTGGCTGGCACGCCCGGGCCTGCGCGTGGCGTTGGCCGTGTTCTTTGTAGCGCTGCTGGCGCACCTGTGGGTGGGGTTGCGCGATGTGCTGCTCGACTACGCGCGGCCGGTGCGCCTGCGCCCCTGGCTGCTCGCCGCGCTCGCGGCGGGGCTGTGCGGCCTGGCACTGTGGGCGGCGGCGATCGTGCTGCGCATGCCGGCCTGAACCGCTGCACCGCCATCCCTGGAGAGACCGCCATGCGCTTTTCCATTTCCCGCTATGACCCCGACCGGGACGACCAGCCCTGGCTGCAGCACGTCGACATCGCACTGGCCGACGGCGACCGCATGCTGCTCGATGTGCTGCTGCGCATCAAGGCGCTAGACCCGAGCCTGTCGCTGCGCAAGTCCTGTCGCGAGGGTGTGTGCGGCTCGGACGCAATGAACATCAACGGCAGGAACGGTCTGGCCTGCATCACGCGCGTGCGTGATCTGCAGGAGCCCGTGGTGCTGCGGCCGCTGCCGGGCTTCCCGATCATCCGCGACCTGATCGTGGACATGACGCAGTTCTTCCGGCAGTACCACTCGATCCGCCCCTACCTGGTCAACGACGAACCGCCGCCAGAGAAAGAGCGCCTGCAGTCGCCGCGCGAACGCGAGCGCCTCAATGGCGCGTACGAGTGCATTCTGTGCGCGTGCTGCAGCAGCCAGTGCCCGTCGTTCTGGTGGAATCCGGACACGTTCGTCGGACCCGCCGGCCTGATCCAGGCCTACCGCTTCATCTTCGACAGCCGCGACCGGGCCACCAAGGGGCGGCTGGACGACCTGAACGATGCCTACCGGCTGTTTCGCTGCCGCACCATCATGAACTGCGCGGAGGTCTGCCCCAAAGGGCTGGAGCCCTCGCACGCGATCGAGAGGGTGCGGCTCAAGATGCTCAACAAAGACGGCGACGGTGGCGCGCTGCCCACGCATGCGGTGCGTCCTATCCGCTGAGCAGCGCGCGCAGAACACCGCACCACGCCGGGGCCGCTACAGCCGCGCAAACGGATCGAGCAGTGCCGCCAGCGGCGGCGCGCCGGCCTGGGCATTGGCCGGCGCAGCGCCGTGCGTGCCGACGGGCTCGGGCGCCGCAGGCACGCGCACCAGCGGCAGCGGCGCCATGCGCCGGCCATAGATGCGCTGCACGCGCGCCTGCAGCGTGGGATGGGTGTCGAGCCGGCGCTCGAGCGCGCTGCCACCGGGCACATCGACCAGCAGCAAGTGCTGCACCGCCGGGTGCGCGAGGCCACTGCGCCCGGCGCCGGCGGGTGCGCTTTGGCGCTGCGCCATGACCTTGCGCAGCACGCCGCCGAGGCCGTCGCGGCTGCGCGTCCACTGCACGGCGCGCGCGTCGGCCAGGTACTCGCGCTGGCGCGAGACGGCGGCCTTCAGGAGGCGCCCGGTGAGCCAGCCCGCAAAGCCCGCGCCCATGACGGCCGAGCCGAACCACCAGGCCAGGCCCCCGCGCTCGCGCATCTCGTCGCCAAAGTTGCTGACGAGTTCGAGGCCGAACACCATGCCGGCCAGCCGCATCTTCAGGCGCGTGTCGCCCTCGTGCAGGTGGGAGAGCTCGTGCGCCACCATGCCTTGCAATTCCTCGTGCGTGAGGTAGTCGAGCGCGCCCTGCGTGACCGCGACGATGGCGTCGGACGCGTCCCAGCCTGCGGCAAAGGCGTTGATGGCGTCGGCGCGCGGCAGCACCATGGCCCGCGGGCGCGGCATGTGGGCGGCAATGCACAGCTCATCGACGATATTGCACAGGCGCTGCTCGGCGTGCGAGACGGACGGCCGCGCCTCGCGCGCGCCCATGCGGGCGGCGAACCGGGCGCCACCGGCGCGCAGGTTCGACGTTTCAAGCCACCAGCCGCCCAGCACCAGCAGCAGCGACACGCCCACATTGGCCACCAGAAAGCCGGCCGGCTCGGGCAGGTGCCCAGGCAGCAGCAGCGCCATCAGCCACCAGGCCAGCGCCAGCGCGGCGTGCACGGCCACCAGCAGCAGCACGACAGCCAGGGCAAAGGCGCACAGCAGGCGGCGCGTCTCCACGCGCGCGTCGTGCTGGCGGTCCCAGAACTTCATCGGCGCGCGTCAGCGAACGCCGCCGCTCAGAACTGCACCCGCGGCGCGGCGCGCTCGGCCTCGCTGCGCGTGGCCTCGAGCATGGGCGCGGGCGCAAAACCCAGCAGGCGCGCCACGATGAGCGTGGGGAACTGCGCGGCGTCGTTGTTGAATTCGAGCACCCCGTCGTTGTAGGCCTGGCGTGCAAAGCCCAGCCGGTTCTCGGTGCTGGTGAGCTCTTCGGACAGCGAGCGCATGGTGGCGTCGGCTTTCAGGTCGGGGTAGCTCTCGGCCACCGCCATCAGGCGGCCCAGGCTGCCGCCCAGCGCGCCTTCGGCCATGGCCAGGGCGCCTAGGCGCGCCGCGCTGGTGGGCGCGGAGCGCGCCGCAGCGGCCGCCCCCTGCGCGAGGCCCCGCGCCTGGACCACGGCTTCGAGCGTGGCCGCCTCGTGCTGCAGGTAGCCGCGCGCCACTTCGACCAGGTTGGGCACCAGATCATGGCGGCGCTTGAGCTGCACGTCGATCTGGCCGAAGGCGTTGGCGATGCGGTTGTGCAACTGCACGAGCCGGTTGTAGGCCGCGATGGCCCACACCGCCGCCGCGGCCACCCCCACCGCGATCATCCCTGCTGTCATCGACATGGCTGCTCCCTCTGGATGTTTTTGTGGGCGCATCTTAACGGGCAGGGCCATGCCCGGGCGGGCAATATATGGTCTTTTCGGGCTCCAGCCCTGATGGGGATTGCGCCAGGAGCTCCTACTTCGTGAGCATTGCGGACCGCCAGGTCCCCCCTGCCACGCCACCTGTTCACGCGCTGCTCGGGCTGGCGTGGGCGCGCATCACCGCCGCGGTGCGCGTCTCCACGCCCAGCTTCACATAGACATGCTCCAGGTGCTTTTGCACGGTGCGCGGGCTGATGGCCAGCAGGGCCGCAATCTCGGCATCGGTCTTGCCGCAGGCGAGCCACTGCATCACCTGGCCTTCGCGCAGGGTCAGCCCGCCGACGCTGCACGGTTCGGGGGCCCGCGCCCCCGGCCCCGGTGCGGGCGGCGCGGTGCCCGGCAGCGCGGCGCCACGCTGGCAGGCGTGGCGGTACAAAAAGGCCAGGTGCGGGCGCAGCAGAGCGAGCCGCTCACGGTCGCGCCCGTCAAACCCCTGCCCGTGCCGCTGCAATTCCACGCTGACCCGCGTCTGCCGGCTGCGGAACAAGGGCACGGCGATGGCGTATTCCCCGGCGCCGCTGCCGCAGCCAGGCAAGGGGCCGCGCTGCAACGCGAACGGTCCGACTCCGGCGCACATGCCCGGTGCCACCGCCCCTTCGACGCCATGCCGGGGCGCCCGCCGCTGCCCCCAAAAAGGCCCGTCGGAGCTGGCCAGCCCATCGGCACCCAGGCACCCGCCCGGCAGGCCGACCGCTTCGCAGCGGCCGGTGGCCCGGTCGCAGACCGACAGCGTCGTCCGCTCCGCGGCGATGTAGTCGTGCAGCGCCAGCACCACCGCGCGCGCAAAACCCTCGGCATCGCCCGCCTGCGCCTCGATGCGCGCGAGCAACCGCAGCGCGCTGGCGTAGTCGTGTCGGGTGAGGTGGTTCATGGTGCGCACCAGAGGCCATGGGTACGCAATGCTGCGTATTGGTGCTTTGCCCGGGCACCCGCAGCATGCGGCTGTGGGCAGTCTGTTCCGCTGCAGTATAGGAAGCGCTTGCGGCCCATGCAAGCGCAGCGCCAGGAGAAAAACATGGCCATCCACGAGGAAAAGCTCCACCACTTCATGGGCCCATTCGTGCAGGATTTCGGCGCCGTGAGGCACGGCGCAACCGTCGTCGTCGGCGACCCGCGGGACCTGCACCAGGCCCTGGCCGAGGGACCCGCCACGGCCGAAGAACTGGCCCGGCGCAGCCCGACCGACGTACGCTGCCGGCGCGAATGGCTGTCGGCCCGGGCAGCGAGTCGTTGCGTTTGTTACGACCCCGCAAGCCAGCGCTTTGAGCTCAGCGAAGAACAGGCCTGTGCGCCGGCCGAAGAAGGCAGCCCGGCGTTCCTTCCCGGCGCCTTCCAGATCGCGATCGACCCGTACGAGTGCATCACCAAGATGGTGCAGGCCATGCGCACCGGCCTGGGCGCGGGCTACGGGTTCCATGTCCCGCAAAGCCTCAAGCCCGACGCCAGCGGGAGGGTCATCGGGCCTTTCGCCGACGACCAGATCGACGACAAGCTGACCCCGGTCGGCCGGGTGGTTCTCTCCGCCTCGGCCTTCATCTGCACGCCCGCTTCACGCGCGCAGGAGGTGGGGCTGTGCCTGGGCGCGCAGGACGGCGAGGCCCGCATGCGGGACGTTGGTCACGCAAGGCGGCTTCCCGCATTGCCGGCGCGCCACCCAGACGCCGTTCAACCTGGTCAATGAAGCACGCCCCTGACGACAAGAAAGGAACTGCCATGTCACGCCAATACATCGATTGCCGCGAATACCCGAGCACCATGAACTGCAGTGTGGCGCTGTCGGCCGACAGCAAAGAAGAGCTGCTCGAAGCCGCCGTGCAGCACGCGACCACGGTGCACGGCCACACCGATTCACCCGACCTGCGCAAACAGCTCAGTTCGATGTTCAAAGAGGGTACGCCGCCGCTGAAAGCCGAGCAGCGCAGCGCCGCGTGAGGCCCAGCCGTTTGGGCATGAAATTGGGCCTTGGCCCAATAGGGCTCAGCGCTGAAAGCTATGCTTTCTGAAGCCCCCTGCGCACTGCGCGCAGGGGCTTATTGGCCGCGGTTGCGCATCCAATCGGCCGTTTTCATGAAGCTCTCGCGCAGGCGGGTGCGCAGTGCGGTGGGCACACCGGTGTCGCCCATGGCCTGGTCCATGCACGCGACCCACTGGTCGCGCTCGCGGATGCCGATCGAAAACGGCATGTGGCGCATGCGCAGGCGCGGGTGGCCGAAGCGGCTTTCGTAGTGGTCGGGGCCGCCCAGCCAACCGCAGAGGAACCAGAACAGCTTCTGGCGTGCCTCTTGCAGCGTGCTGCCGTGGGCGGCGCGCAGTTCGGTGTAGGCGGGGTCGAGTTCCATGAGGTCGTAGAAGCGCTCGACCAGAGCGTGCACACGCTCCTCCCCGCCGATCGCGGCGTAGGGGGTTTCAAGGGCCGCATCGGCGGGCTGCTTGTCTTCGGTTGGCATCGGAAATGGGGTGAAAAGGTGTTGCGGAGAAGCGGTGCCCGGCCTGCGGGGCCCGGCACAGCAGATGCGCGTCATACCACCGCCGTGGATTCCGGCGGTGGGGCTGCATGGAACGCGAACTTTACGCGCTGCGCCGCTGTATCGGGCCCGTCTCCACTGAACCGCAGGGAGGGATTTTCGTTCTAACGTGCATCCTGACCAAAGACCGGAAAGCTACCATGACCCACTTCCTGAAAGGCACGGCGAAACGCTTGACATTTTCGCTGCTGGCACTGTCCGCTTTGGGCGGCTGCGCGGTCTATGGGACCGCCCCTGGCCCCTACACCTACTACGGCACCGACGCCAACGGCCAAGCCATCTATGCGGCCCCTTACGCGACCGCGCCCGTGTACACCGCACCGTACTACACCGCCCCGTATTACTACGGCCCAGCGTACGTAGGGCCGCCCCTCTCGCTCAACTTCGGCTTCGGCTACTGGAGTGGCGGTGGCCGCGGTGGTGGCCGGGGCGGTTTCCATGGCGGCGGCGGCCGCGGTGGTGGCGGCCGTGGTGGGGGCGGTCGCCACTGAGGCCCACCGCTCGCGCTTGCCGCGAAGCCCTACTCTGCGGCGCGGCGCAGCGTGTCCACCACCGGCGTGTTGAGCACGGCGCGCAGGCCCCACCAGCCGGCCAGCAGGGCCAGCACGGCACCGGCCAGCGCGCCCAGCAGCGGCACCCAGGGTGAGGCCGTCCAGCGGAAGTCGAACACATAGCGCGCCAGCGCCCAGCCCACGCAGACAGCCACGCAGCTGGCCAGGAAGCCCGCCAGCAGGCCGACGCCCGCGAGTTCGGCACGCTGCACCTGGCGCAGCAGGCTGGCGCGTGCGCCCAGCGCCCGCATGATGGCGTACTCGCGCGTGCGCTCCTCGCGCGTGGCGGTGACGGCGGCGAACAGCACCACCAAGCCGGCGGCCAAAGTGAAACCGAACAGGAACTCGACCGCGCGGATCACTTGGTCGAGCACGCCCTGCACCTGGGCCAGCGTGGCGCCCATGTCCACGCTGGTGATGTTGGGAAACTGGTGCACCAGCGCATTGTCGAAACCTGCCGTGGTGGGCGCCCGGTAGGCGGCCAGGTAGGTCACGGCCACACCGTCCAGGTGGTCGACGGGGTACATCGCAAAGAAATTGGCACGCATCGATCCCCAGTCCACCTTGCGCAGGCTGGTGATGCGGGCCTCGTTCTGCACCCCGCCGATGTCAAAGCGCAGGCGATCGCCCAACTTCAATCCGAGGGTCTGGGCAATGCCTTCCTCGAGGCTGATCGCGTCTTTCTCCTCGGGCATCCAGCGGCCCGCCACGAGCTGGTTGTGCGGCGGCTGCTGGGCAGCGGTGGACAGGTTGAATTCGCGGTCCACCAGGCGCCGGGCCCGGTCTTCGCTGTAGCTGTCGGGGCCCACGGTCCGGCCGTTCACGGCCACCAGGCGGCCGCGGATCATGGGGTACCAGTCGTAGTCGCGCACGCCCGCGTCCTGCAGCGCCTTCTGGAAGGCCGCGGCCTGGTCGGGCTGCACGTTGATGACGAAGCGGTTCGGCGCGTCGGGCGGCGTGGCCTGGCGCCAGCTGGCGATCAGGTCGGTGCGCAGCAGCACCAGCAGCGCCAGCGCCAACAGGCCCACGGCCAAGCTGCTGACCTGCACGACGGCATAGGCCGGGCGCGCCGAGACCTGCCGCGTCGCCAGCACCAGCCAGCGCGGGGCCGTGGCCTCGTTGACGGCGCCGCGCAGCAGTTTCACGGTCACCCAGGCCAGGGCGGCGAACAGCGCCACCGCACCGGCGAATCCCCCCACGGCGATCAGGCCGAGCTTCAGGTCGCTGCTCACCGCCAGAAGCAGCGCGGCAAAACCGGCCACGCCCAGGCCCAGCACGGCCAGCGACGCCGGCCGCAGCGCCCCCACCTCGCGCCGGATCACGCGCAGCGGCGGCACCTGCGCCAGCTGCAGCACCGGCGGCAGGCCAAAGGCCAGCAGCAGCGTCAGCCCCACGCCCAGGCCCAGCGCCACGGGCCACAGGCTGGCCGCGGGCAGGGCCGATTCGACCAGGCCGGCGAGCAGCAGCACGAACAGGTAATGCACGCCAAAGCCCAGCGCCACGCCCAGCGCGCTGGCGCACAGGCCGACCAGCGCGAATTCGACGCCGTAGCTCCAGGCAATGGTGCGCTGGCTCTGGCCGAGCACGCGCAGCATGGCCGAGGCGTCGAGGTGGCTCGCGGCAAAGCCGCGTGCGGCCAGCGCCACGGCCACGGCCGACAGCAGCGCGGCCAGCAGCGCCACGAGGTTGAGGAATTTTTGCGCACGGTCCAGCGTCTGCTGCATTTCCGGGCGGCCGCTCTCGAGCGACTCCAGGCGCACGCCGTGGATTTCGGGTTTTTTGACTTCGCGCTCGGCCCAGGCGCTGAACTGCTGCACGGCGCGTGCCGGCCCGGCCACAGCGAAACGGTAGGTCAGGCGGCTGGCGGGTTGCACCAGGCCGGTGGCGGGCAGGTCGGCTGCGTTGACCATGGCGCGCGGTGCGAAGCTCATGAAGCCGGCACCGCGGTCGGGCTCGAGGACGATGGTGCGCGCGATGCGCAGCTGCGCGTCGCCCAGCAGCAGCATGTCGCCCATGCGCACGCCTAGCGATTCGAGCAGCGGCGCATCCACCCAGACCTCGCCGCGCGCCGGAATGTCGCGCGTCGTGTACGCGGCCGCGCCCGGCGCGTTGGCCACCTTGAGGCTGCCGCGCAGCGGGTAGCCGCTTGGCACGCTCTTGAGCGCGACCAGCTTGGCGGCGCCGCCCTGCGCCTCGCTGGCCCGGCCCATGGTCGGAAAACCCACGGTGGTGGCGGTCTGCAAGCCCAGCGCCCGGGCGCGCTCGACCAGGGCGGCGGGCGTGGGCAGGTCGCTGGCGACGACGGCGTCGCCGCCGAGCAGCTGCAGGGCATCGCGCTGCAGCCCTCCCTGCAGGCGGTCGGCAAAGAAGCCCACCGAGGTGAGCGCCGCCACCGCCAGCGTGACGGCCACCATCAGCAGGCGCAGCTCGCCCGCGCGCAGGTCGCGCCACAGCGTGCGCCAGCCCAGTCGTACAAAATCCAGGTTCATCGGCGCCACCTTAGCGCAAATGCGCGCCGGCCTCGGGCCGGTGGACGGACCACCCCGGTGCGCCAAGGGCACCACCGCTGGCGCGGGCGCGCCGGGCATCGACCGCAGTGGCGGCCCGCCGACGCCCCGCCTGCGCTGGGGCGTCGGCCTGCGCCTTGTCAGGCGTGCCGGGACTGGGCCACGTGCGTGGCGATGGCGTCCATCAGCGGTGGCGACAGGCAGTCGTAGGGTTCCAGCCCGGCATCGCGCAGCTGCTGGCGGATGCCGCCCATGCGCTCGGGCGGTGTGCCGGTTTCAATGACCGAAGACACAAAGGCCGCGAACTCGGGCGCGGCCCAGCCGGCGTCGCTGGACAGCTCGGTGTGGATGAAATCGAGCCCATGGAACGGATGCGCCGGGTTTTCGATGCGCCCGAACATGTGCACGCCGCAGACCTTGCAGGCATGGCGCTGGATGGTGGCCTGCGGGTCGACGACCTGCAGCTTTTCGGCATGCGCGGTCACCCGCAGCGACTTGCGTGGCACCACGCCGACGACCGAGAAGATCGCGCCGGACGGCTTCCAGCACTTGCTGCACCCGCAGGCGTGGTTGTGCGCGACCTGCATGTCCACGCGCACCTGCACCAGATCGTGCATGCAGTGGCACTGCAGCGTTCCGCCGCCGAAGCCGGCGGCGGGCTGGTGGGGCGGGGTCCGGCCGATGGCCGGGTGCAAATTCGCAGAGTTCATGGGTGTCTCCTGATGTTTACTATTGATTAAATAGCTGTCAGCGCTTGCCCAGTAAGCGCTGGAGCCCGATTTGGCTTCAAACTCCGCAGAGCACCCGGCCAAAGCCCGGTCCCGTGTCAGGCGGCCGGCAGCACCTTGCCCGGGTTGAGCAGGTTGTCGGGGTCGAGCAGGCGCTTGATGTGCGCCATGGTCGCGAGCTTGACGGGGTCGAGGGTGTCGAACATGGCGCCGATGCGCTTGGAGCCCACGCCGTGCTCGGCCGAGAACGAACCGCCCAGGGCGCGCAAGGGGCCATACAGCACGGCTTCGATCTGCGTGGACAGCGCGGGCGGCAGCGGCCCGGGGCGGTTAAGCACGATGTGCACATTGCCGTCGGCCAAGTGGCCGAACAGATAGGGCGCCAGGGACGGGTCGATGGCGGCCAGGCCGCGCTGCACCTGCTCCACGTACCCGTCCAGGCGCGCAAGCGGCACCGACACGTCGTACGACGGCGCGCCCGGATGCGCCCGGTACAGGAGGTCGGTATCTTCGCGCAGGCGCCACAACTCGCGCTCCTGGCGCGCCGAACTGGCGACGATGCCCGTGGCGTCGGGGTGGTGCGCGAGCACTTTTTCGAACAGCCCCTCGAAGGCTTCCTGCAGCACCGCTTCCTCGGCGCCGCCCAGCGACAGCAGCACATAAATAGGCTGGTCGAGCTCCATGCCGGGCTCACGCCACTGCAGCCCTTCGGCGGTGAGGCGGATATAGCCCTGCCACAGCGCCTCCGCGGCGCGCAGGTGGCCCGCACCGACGTCCAGCGCCCAGCGGATCGCCTGCAGCGTGGCGGCCACCGAGGGCAGTCCCAGCAAGGCGGTGGCGGTGGCGTCGGGCACGGGGTCGAGCTTGAGCACCACGCGCGTCACGATGCCCAGGCTCCCTTCGGCACCGATCAGCAAGTGCTTGAGGTCGTAGCCGGCCGAGTTCTTGACCACCTGCGTGAGGTCGCTGTAGACCGAGCCGTCGGCCAGCACGGCTTCGAGGCCCAGCACGCGGTGGCGCATGACGCCGTTGCGAAACGCCATGATGCCGCCGGCGTTGGTGGAGACCATGCCGGCGATCGTGGCCGAGCCGCGCGCGGGGATGTCGATGCCGGGCTCCAGCCGCTCGAGCGCCGCAGCCTCCTGCAGCGCCTCCAGCGTGGCGCCGCCCTGCACCACCGCAATGCGGCTGACCGGGTCGAGCAGCTCGATGGCCTGCATGCGCGCCAGCGACACGATCAATTCGCCCGGCTGCGAGATGGCCCCGCCGACCAGTCCGGTGCGCCCGCCCTGCGGCACGATGGGCACGCGGTGCTGGCCGCACAGCCGCACCACCGCCGCCACCTCGGCCGTGCTGGCGGGCAGCACCACCACGCCGGCGGCCAGGTTGTCAGGGTGCCAGCCCGGGTCCATGGCCTGCACCTCAGCACCGGTGCGCACCTGGGCGCTGCCGACGATGGCGCCCAAGGCCGCGAGAAATTCCGCGTGCATCAGGCGCTCACCCGGGCGAACTGGCGGATCTGCGCGAGCGCGGCCATCAGCCGGTCGTTCTCTGCCGGGCTGCCGATGGTGGCGCGGATGAAGCGTTCGTAGCCCGGCTCGCGCCAGGCCTTGACGATGATGCCGTGCTGGCGCAGCAGCGTGTCGGCCACGTCGGCGCTGCTCTGCCCGGCATCGAAAAACAGGAAGTTGGTTTGCGACGGCGCCACGCGCAGGCCCAGCGCCCGCAGCCCTGTGGCCACGCGCTCGCGCTCGCTGCGCAGCCGGCCCATGGACGCGTGCATCCAGGCCTCGTCCGCCAGCGCGGCCAGCGCAGCGGCCTGGGCCGCGGCGTTGACATTGAACGGCGTCTTGGCCGCCGTGAGTACGCGCGCGATCTCGGGGTGCGAGCACACGGCATAGCCCACGCGCAGGCCGGCCAGGCCGTAGGCCTTCGAGAAGGTGCGCAGCACCACATGGGCGACGCCGCTGGCGCGCAGCACCTCGATGCCGTTGGGCGCGCCGGGGTCGGCGAACTCGAAATACGCCTCGTCGAGCACCAGCAGCGTGCCGGGCCGCACGGCTGCGATGACGCGCTGCAGCGCCGCGTGGTCCAGCGCCGGGCCGACCGGGTTCCAGGGCGACGACAAAAACGCCACCTGGGGCCGCCGCGCCAGTGCGCGCTCCAGGCCTCCCAGGTCAAAGCCGAGCTCGGGGGTCATCGCCACCTTGACGACCTCGGCACCGGCGGCCAGCGGCTCGATCTCGTGCAGGCCGAAACTGGGCACCACGGTCAGCGCCGTGGCGCCCGGGGTCAAGAGCGCACGCGCAATCGCGGCAATCATCTCTTCGGAGCCGTTGCCGACCACGACCTGCTGCGCGTCACAGGCGAGCTTGTGCGCCAGGGCGGCACGCAGGGCGGTGCAGGCCGGATCGGCATAGCGCCAGGGCTCGTATGCGGCAGACGCCAACGCCTTCATGACCGCCGGCGAGCAGCCCTCGGGGTTTTCGTTGCTGGCCAGCCGGGCAATGTCGTGCTGGCCGCTGAGGGCGCGCGCCACCTCCACGTTCATGCCGGCGTTGTAGGGCGGCAGGGCCGCGACATGGGGATTGAAGCGCAGGCCGTGCGGTGCGTTGTCGGAAGCGGGGTGGTTCATGGGGACAGTCCGGAAAGGGTCAAAGATCAAAGGTCGAGCACCAGGTTGCCCTGGGGTCGGGCGCAGCAGATCAGCACCTGCCCGGCGCCGGGGTCGTCAAGCGGCTCTTCGAAGTAGCTCACCTCGCCGTCGACCAGGCCGGTCTTGCAGGTGCCGCACACGCCGGCGCGGCAGCTGAACTCGGGCGCCAGGCCGTGGCTTTCGGCAAACGACAGCAGCGACTCGGTGCCGTCGGCCCAGCGGGCGCTGCGGCCGCTTTGGCGAAAGGTGACGGTGATGGCGCCGTCTGCCGCGGCGCCAGCGGCGGGTGTGGTGGGCGGCGCTGGCGCGGCGGCGGCCGGCACCGGCGCGGCCCTTGCCACGGCCCCGTCGGGCTCCAGCACGGTCGCCGGGCCGAAGAACTCGTAGGCGATGCGCTCTTTGGCCACGCCGAGGCTGCGCACCAGCCGGAACACCGCCTGCATGAAAGGCGGCGGCCCGCACAGGTAGAACGCGTAGTCGTCCAGCGGCAGCAGGCGCTGCAGCAGCTCGCGCGTGACCACGCCCTCGGCTTGGTGGCGCTTGGCTGCGCGGTCGGCCTCGGTGGGGAAACGGTAGACGAAATGCGCGTCGATGCCGGGCCGCGAGGCCGCCAGCGCGCGCACCTCGTCGCCGAGCGCGTGCACCTCGCCGTTGTCGCAGGCGTGGATGAAGACGGCGCGCCGGTCGCTCTGCTCGGCCAGCGCGTGCAGCATCGACACCATCGGCGTCAGCCCCACACCGCCCGAGAGCAGCACCACGGGGCGCGCACTCGTGCGGTCCAGGTGGAAGTCGCCGCGCGGGCCGTCGGCCATCAGTGTGTCGCCCACCGCCACGGTGTCGTGCAGGTGGCATGACCCCAGGCCGTCGGGAAGGCCGGGGTGGGGCGCCGCTTCGCGCTTGACCGAGATGCGGTAGCGCCCCGGGTGGCCGGGGGCGCACGAGACGCTGTAGGTGCGCAGCACATGGCCGCGCTCGTTGTCGGCCGGAAAGCGGAAGACCAGGAACTGCCCCGGTTCAAAGGCGCGCCAACCGCCGGGCTCGGCTGGCGCCAGGTGAAACGACGTGATGGTGCTGCTCTCGCGGACCTTGTCGATCACCTTCAGCGGGCGAAAGCCGCGCGCGGCGCAAGAGGGGTTCATGCCGTTTCTGCCACGGCCGGCTGGGCGGCCTGCGCGCGCTCGGCCTCGATCAGCTGCGCGAGCCGGCGGCGAAAGCGCAGCGGTCCGACATCGATCTTCAAATCGATATTGGGCGAGGTCTTTTCGGCCAGCCCCTGGTGCACGGCCTGCAGGATGACCCGGTCTTCCTCGAACGCGCCGCGCACCGAGGTGGCGAACTGGCGCGAGACTTCGGCGTCGTCGGGCGCGAAGTTGCGCATCTGGAACCAGTAGTACTTGGTGGTGTTCTCGTCGATCGGCGTCATGAAGTTGTAGCTGTCCATGATGAACACGTCCTCATGCAGCGGCTGGCCTTCGCCGCCCGTTCCGGCCGGGGTGAAGATGGCCTTGATGAGGGCGTGGCTGGGGTAGCGCACTTCGTACTGCTGCTTGCGGTCGCAGCGGCCCTTGAACTTGAGGAAGGGCGCGTAAAACGGCGCAGGGTCCACGTCGTTCATCCAGCGCCACACGGTCACGCCGCTGTCCGCCACGGTGGTCTGCAGCGGCGTGTCTTCGCAGGCCGCGCTGGCGAACGAGCTCTGGTGCACCCAGGCGACGTGCGTGGGGTCCAGCAGGTTGTCGGTCATGTAGAGGTAGTTGCACGCGATCTCCATGCCGTCGCCCTGGTTCATGCCCCAGGCCGGGTCGCCCCAGTGCTCGACCGCAAAGATCGTGTCGGAATCGGCCAAGGCCGCATCGCCCATCCAGATCCACAGCAGGCCGTAGCGCACCGCCATCGGGTACGAGCGCACGCGGGCGCCCGGAGGCGGCCGGTCGGTGGCCGGAGCCCGGGTGCAGCTGCCCGAGCAGTCGAACATCATGCCGTGGTAGCCGCACTCGATCTCGTCGCCCTTGATGCGGCCCATGGACAGCGGCAGCTTGCGGTGCGGGCAGGCGTCTTCGAGCGCCGCGACCTGCCCGTCGGTCTTGCGAAACAGCACGATTTTCTCGTTCAGGACCTTGACGGGAACGGGCTTGTCGGCAACGTCGTTTTCCCGGGCTGCGACGTACCAGGCATTGCGTAAAAACATGGCGGATTTCCTCTCTGCAAAAGCGGATTGCGGTGCCACACCATAGCCAATGCCACCGCCTGCAACAAGCGAATTGATCTGCGTTCTTCTTTAGAAAAGCTAAACTCAATGCTGTGTTCAAAAAGCCGTGCCGCCATGCGCTCTTCGCCCGCCATGCCCCCTCAGCAACTGCCGCCCTTGCGCGCCCTGCAGGCCTTCGAGGCCGTGGCGCGCACCGGCAGCGTGATGGCTGCCGCGCTGGAGATGGGCGTGTCGGCCGGCGCCGTGAGCCAGCAGGTGCGCAAACTCGAAGAACTGCTCGATTTGCGCCTGTTCGAGCGGCGCGGCAAAGGCATGGAGTTGTCGACCTGGGGACGGCTCTACCACAAGGAGCTGGGCACGGCATTCGACCGCCTGCGTGCCGCGCAGCAAAGCCTGTGGCGGCTGCGCACCGAAAGCGGCCTGACGGTGAGCTGCCTGTCCTCGGTGGCCAGCAAGTGGCTGGGCACGCTGCTGTTTGACTGGCAGGCGGCGCATGCGGGCGCCCGGCTGCGCCTGGTGGGCGCCGAGCGCGAGCCCGATCTGCAGGGCGGCGAAACCGACTTTCGCATCTCGTACGGCGAACAGTCGCGCCACCATGCGCACCACGCCGAGCTGTTCACCGACTGGGTGGTGCCGGCGTGTGCGCCGGATTTGCTGGCGTCGCACACGGTGCGCACGCCGGCCGAACTGCTCGACCTGCCGCTGATCGGCATCGACTGGGAACGCGTGCACCGGCCCCCGCCCAACTGGGCCGACTGGGCGCGCAGCGCAGGCATGGACGGCGGCGGTGCGGTCGACAGCTCGCTGACCTTTTCTCTCTCCAGCGCCGCCATCGATGCCGCGCTGGCCGGCCGGGGTTTGGTGCTGGCACCGATCGCGATGATCACCGGCGACCTCGCGGAGCGGCGCCTGGTCCTGCCGTTCGACCACCGCCTGCAGCTGCCCCAGCCCTACTTCCTGGCCTGGGACCGCGCCGCGCTGAACAAACCCTTTGGCCGCGAGTTCCAGCAGTGGGTGATGGCCGCGGGACGGCGGCAGGCCGGGCTTTCCTCCGGGGATATTCCGCTGAGCCGGCTCAAGGCCGGCCCCGGGCACCGCCTCGCCAGCGAATAGACCGTCCCGCCGGCAAGGCGGAAGGCTGCCCCCGGTGCTTCAGCGCCGGCTGCGCTCAGACGGCGTTGCTGCCAGCGTTGGCCGCCTTGCCCTCCTTGGTGGGCGAGAAATGCGCGACCAGTTCGTGCTCTTCGCCCGGATAGGCCAGCCGCACAAACGTCACCGGGCTCTCTCCCGTCCAGGTGCGGCGCTGGATGATCAGGCACGGCGAACCGGGCGCCACCCGCAGCAGAGCCGCCATGCCGGCATCGGACGCGCCGGCGCGGATGCGGTGCTCCGCCGAGGTCCAGGGCACATGGCTGACCAGCCAGGCGCCGGGCGGCTCGTCCTGGAAGGATTCACTGCCGGCCTGCGGCACGGCAGCCAGGTTGATCAGCCGGTGTTCGAGGCAGAACGGCAGCGGTCCCGCGTAGTGCAGGCTGCGCAGCTCCAGCACCGGCCCGGCCTTGTCCAGTTCCAGCGCGTCCATGTCGGCACGCAGGCTGCGCCGCTTTTTGAGGCCGATCAGCTCGTAGCGGTAAGGCTGGCCCAGCGCCAGCACTTCGGCGCGGATGTCGTGGATTTCGAGCACCGCCGAGCGCGAATGCGAGCGCATCACAAAGCTGCCCGCCTTGCGCCGCCGCTCGACCATGTTGGCGCGCGCCAGTTGCGTCAGCACCTTGTTGACGGTCATGCGCGAGCACTGGTAAATGTCCGTCAGCTCGTGCTCGGAGGGAATACGGTGCCCGGGCGGCCATTCGCCGCTCAGGATGCGCTGCTCGATGTCGCTCAGGATGCGCTGGTGCAGCGACCCTGTGGCGGCCGGCCCCGCTGCCGGCGCTTTGGCCGGCACCGCCGCCGCAGCCTTGCCTGCGGCCTTGACGGCGGCTGGGGCTGCAGCCTTGGGCGGCATCTTGGAGGACGCGCCAGAGGTCGCGTCGGGTCGGGAGGGCTTGGCGTCCAGGGTCATCAGACAAGCATAGCTGCACCGCGGTCCAGGTAGGTGTCGAGGAACTGGTCCAGGCGCGCGTGGCGCGGCTTGCCAAACACCTGCTGCGGACTGCCTTCGAGCAGCAGCCTGCCCTGATCGAGAAAGGCGATCTTGGCGCCAACCGACGCGGCAAAGCCGATCTCGTGCGAGACCACCACCATGGTCATGCCATCTTCGGCGAGCGCCCGCATCACATTGAGCACCTCCCCCGTGAGTTCGGGGTCGAGCGACGACGTGGGCTCGTCAAACAGCATGATCTGCGGCTCGAGGGCCAGCGCCCGCGCAATCGCCACACGCTGCTGCTGCCCGCCCGAGAGTTGCGACGGGTAGTGGTCGGCCCGGGCCTCGAGGCCGACCTTCCTGAGCTGCGCCATGGCGCGCTCCTCGGCCTCGGCGCGCGGCACGCCGCGCACGGTCTTGAGCGCCTCGCTGACATTGCCCAGCGCCGTCATGTGCGGCCACAGGTTGAACTGCTGAAAGCACATGCCGATGGTGGAGCGCACTGCGCGGATGCGCTCGGGGCTCAGGCGCACGCGCTGGCCATCGGCACCTGGCTCGAAACCCAGCGGCTGCCCGTTGACCAGAATGGACCCGGCCGTGGTTTCTTCGAGAAACGCCATGCAGCGCAGTAGCGTGCTCTTGCCCGAGCCCGAGGGGCCGATCAGGCACGTCACCTGACCGGCCTCGATGTCCAGGTCGATGCCGTGCAGCACCTCCACGGGACCAAAGCTTTTGCTCACCCCTCGGACTGAAATGGCATGCGCGGTCATGGCGGTCCTCCGGGGGGCCTCAGCGGCAGGTGAAGTCTTGGCGCCTGGAGTCGCCACAGGGAAGGCGGAACGGTGGGTGAGGGTATCGGTCATGGGTTGGTAAATCCAAATCGGGAAAGGCGGGCTTCGGCCATGCGGCCCAGACTGCCGCACACTTCGACCAAGGCCCAGTAAAAGCAAGCGAGCAGAAACATCGCTTCGACGAAGGCGTATTTCTCCGAACCCAGGGAACCCACCTGGAAGGTCAGCTCCGGCACGGTGATGATGGACAGCACCGCGGTTTCCTTCAGCAGCACAATCACCATGTTGACGGCCGGCGGCAACACCAGCATGGTCATCTCGGGCACCAGGATGCGCTGGACGATCTGCACACGGCTCAGCCCCAGGCACTCGCCTGCCTCGATGTGGCCGCGCGGCACGGCTTCAAAGCCGGCACGGAAAATCTCGCTGAAATACGCCGCGCCATACACCGCCAGGCCCAGCAGGCCCGCAGGCACGGGCTCCATCGACAGGCCGATGAAGGGGCCGCCGTAGTACAGCAGAAACAGCTGGATCAGGAATGGCGTGCCGCGGATCAGGTCGACATAGACGCGCAGCGCCGCGTCCAGCGCGGGAGGCCCATAGCGCCGCCCGATGGCCACCACAAAGCCCAGCACAATGGCCGCCAGTGCGCCGCCCAGCCAGATCAGGAAGGTCACGCCGCCCGCATGCAGCAACTCGGGGCCGAACGAAGCGATCAGGTCGACATCGAAGTTCATGCCTTGACTCCCCAGCGGAACGAGCCTTCAAGCCGGCGGGCACCCAGGGCCACCGCGCTGTTGATGACCAGGTAGAGCAGCGCCGCAGCGGCAAACAGCGGCAGCGGCTGGAAGGTGCTGGCCGACAGGTCCTGCGCCATGCGCGTCAACTCGATCACGCCCACCACCGATACCAGCGACGAGGCCTTCAAGATCATGATGGCCTCGTTGGTCAGGGCCGGCAGCGTCATGCGCAGCGCAATCGGCGCGCGGATGCGCCAGAACTGCTGAAAGGGCGTCATGCCCAGCATGTCGGCCGCCTCCAGCAGGCCGCGCGGCACGCTGGCGAAGCCGCCGCGCAGGTTTTCCGCCTGGTAGGCCGCCGTGCACAGCGACAGCCCCACGATGGCAGCGACCATGCTGGGCACGTTCAGCCCCAGCATGGGCAGCAGGTTGTAGATCAGCAGCAGCTGCACCAGGAGGGGCGCGCCGCGAAAAAAGCTCACAAAGGTGCGCCCTGCCAGCGACAGCGCACGGTGGCTGGACTGCATCGCGGCAGACACCACCGTGCCCAGCGCCAGCCCTGCCACGATGGAGGTGCTGCTGATCACAAGGGTCCAGCCGCAGGCCTGCACCAGCAACATGAACAATTTGAAAGACATGGGTCACGCCTCTGCTTCAAAAAATGGAGGAAGGCGACAGGGGGCCGGAAGCCACCCCGCCGCCGTCTCGGGGATCAAACCGTTCAGAAGCTGGGTGCCGGCGCCTGGTCGGGCGTATCGAAGCTCTCGCCGAACCACTTCTTCTGCAGACTGGCCAGGCGGCCGTCGCGCTTCATCTTCAGCAGCGCCGCATCGACCGCGTCGGCCAGCTTGGCCGCATCGGCGTCCTTGCGGCTGATGTAGCCGAAGTAGCTCTTGGCGCCAAACGCGGGCTGCACCACCTCGAAGGTGTCGGGGCGTTGCTGCGCCACATAGGCGATGTTGGGCAGCGAGTTGGACACCGCGGAAATCCGGCCGGCTGCCAGGTCGGCATAGGCCTCGTTGTTGCCGGGGTAGTCGCGCGTCTGGATCTTGCCGGGCAAGGTTTCGCCAAACGTCTTCGCCTGGATCAGCTGGGCGGAGCTCTTGGCCCCGCCCACGATCTTGCCCGACAGGTCGGCCGGTTTCGTGACCGAGGCATCGCCCTTGCGCTTGAGGAACGCCGCCGTGGCTTCGGCCACGGGCACGGAAAAGCGGTAGCGCTCCAGGCGCGCCTTGGTGATGGTGGCCGGGCCGGCCACCATGTCGAACTTGCTCGTCTCCAGCCCGGGCAGCACGCCCTCCCACGGCAACAGCACCCACTCCAGCTTGACACCCAATTCCTTGGCGACCTCGTTGAACAGGTCCACGTTCAGCCCGGCGTGGCTGCCGTCCTTGATGAAGTCAAACGGCGCAAACGCGGTTTCGGTGCCTACCTTCAGCACCCCCGCCTGCTTGACCCGCGCCAGGGAATCCTGCGCGTGGGCGCCGACGCATGCCAGCGCGATGGCCGCAGCGGCAAGGCTCTTGAGAAAGGGACGTTTTGTCATGTTGTCTCCAGGTCTTGTTGGAAAACCGGCCCGCCCTTGCTGGCTGTGCCGCGGGCATCAAGACTGCCAAAATCGAGCCCGTCTTTTATTTGCCTATACATATTAAAGCACCGGTTTTTTTGCCAAGGCATGCGCGTTTACCCGGATTCCGCGGGATGTTTCGATCTTTCCTCACGGTGCCGCCGGTCACGGAACGCAGCGCTGCGGTGGCAGCCGTGGGCGCGTGCGGCGCCGGGCGGCCGTGCAGCTTCGCAGAGATCGCCCACATGCCTCTAAGGGATTTCTCTAGCTTTTGGGAGCGCCCAAAGCACTTGCCACGCGCTTTTATTGTCTATACATTAATAAACACATCCTTTTCACCCCTTGCACCGCCTTCCTCCCACCCTTCTTTCCCAAAGGTTCCGCATGTTCTCCTCTGCTTCGTCCACCCCATCGACTGGTCCCGCCGAACTGCTGCTCACCCCGGGCCAGGTGGATCTGGGCCTGCTGCGCCGCATCCAGGCCGGCGGTGTGCGCCTGGCGCTCGACCCGTCTGTGCGCGGTGCCATGGCCCGTTCGCAGGCCGTGGTGCAGCGCATCCTCGACAACGACGAAGTGGTC
Organism: Acidovorax sp. SRB_24; assembly: GCF_012931925.1. Classification (NCBI taxonomy): domain Bacteria; kingdom Pseudomonadati; phylum Pseudomonadota; class Betaproteobacteria; order Burkholderiales; family Comamonadaceae; genus Acidovorax; species Acidovorax sp. SRB_24. The sequence goes on along the minus strand of NZ_MWOM01000021.1, from coordinate 39,382 downwards.
TACGGCATCAACACCGGCTTTGGAAAACTCGCCAGCACGCGCATCGCCGCCAACCACCTGGCCGACCTGCAGCGCAACCTGGTGCTCTCGCACAGCGTGGGCACCGGCGAGCCGCTCGCGGCCCCCGTGGTGCGCCTGGTGTTGGCGACCAAGGCGGTGAGCCTGGCGCGCGGCCACTCGGGCGTGCGGCCGGAGCTGGTCGATGCGCTGCTGGCGCTGTTCAACGCCGGCGTGATGCCGCGCATTCCGGCCAAGGGCTCGGTCGGAGCCTCGGGCGACCTGGCGCCGCTGGCCCACATGGCCTGCGTGCTGATCGGCGAAGGCGAGGCCACCCTGGCCGACGGCACCGTGGTCAGCGGCGCCGACGCCATGCGCCGCATCGGCCTCGAACCCTTTGTGCTCGGCCCCAAGGAAGGCCTGGCGCTGCTCAACGGCACGCAGGTCTCCACCGCGCTGGCGCTGGTCGGCCTGTTTGGCGCCGAGGACGTGTTTGCCTCGGCCCTGATGTCGGGCGCGCTGTCGCTCGAAGCCATCCAGGGCTCCATCAAGCCCTTTGACGAGCGCATCCACACCGCGCGCGGCCAGCCCGGCCAGATCGCCGTCGCGGCGGCCGTGCGCGCCCTGCTCGAAGGCAGCGCCATCGTGCCCTCGCACGCCGACTGCGGCCGGGTGCAGGACCCGTATTCCATCCGCTGCATTCCGCAGGTCATGGGCGCATGCCTGGACAACCTCACGCACGCCGCGCGTGTGCTGCGCATCGAGGCCAATGCCGCGTCGGACAACCCGCTGGTGTTCACCGACACCGGGGAAGTGATCTCGGGCGGCAACTTCCACGCCGAGCCGGTGGCCTTTGCCGCCGACATCATCGCGCTGGCCATCAGCGAGATCGGCGCGATTGCCGAGCGCCGCATCGCGCTGCTGCTGGACACCGGTCTGTCGGGCCTGCCGCCCTTCCTGGTGCGCGACGGCGGCCTGAACTCGGGCTTCATGATTGCGCAGGTCACGGCCGCCGCGCTGGCCTCCGAGAACAAGTCGCTGGCCCACCCCGGCAGCGTCGACAGCCTGCCCACCTCGGCCAACCAGGAAGACCACGTCTCCATGGCCACCTACGCGGCACGCCGCCTGGGCGACATGGTCAACAACACCGCCGTCGTGGTCGGCATCGAAGCCATGTCCGCCGCGCAGGGCATCGAGCTCAAGCGCAAGCTCAAAAGCTCTCCGCTGGTCGAGGCCGAATTCAGCAAGCTGCGCGAGAAGGTCGCCTTCCTGGAGAGCGACCGCTACCTGGCCCCCGACATCGAGGCCGTGCGCCTGTGGGCACTGCAGGCCGACCTGCCCGATGTGCTGCGCAGCATCCTGCCCAGCCACGCCTGATCCGTGTTCCCGCCCTGCTTTTTCACCGGAGTCCTTGCCATGAACGCCCCCGAGACATTCACCCCCACCGACCCCCGCTTTGATGCCAGCCGCGTGGTCCGCGCGCCGCGCGGCACGCAGCTGAACTGCAAGAACTGGCTCACCGAAGCGGCCTACCGCATGGTCCAGAACAACCTGGACGCCGAGGTCGCCGAGGACCCGAAGAACCTCGTGGTCTACGGCGGCATTGGCCGCGCCGCGCGCAACTGGGAGTGCTACGACCAGATCCTCGCGTCGCTCAAAGAGCTGAACAGCGACGAGACCTTGCTGGTGCAGTCGGGCAAGCCCGTGGGCGTGTTCAAGACGCACGAGAACGCGCCGCGCGTGCTGATCGCCAACTCCAACCTGGTGCCCAAGTGGGCCGACTGGGAGCACTTCAATGAACTCGACCGCAAGGGCCTGTTCATGTACGGCCAGATGACGGCCGGCAGCTGGATCTACATCGGCAGCCAGGGCATCGTGCAGGGCACGTTCGAGACCTTTGTCGAGGCCGGCCGACAGCACTACCACAACAGCCTGGCTGGCAAGTGGATCCTCACGGCGGGCCTGGGCGGCATGGGCGGCGCGCAGCCGCTGGCCGCCACGCTGGCCGGCGCGGTGTCGCTGAACATCGAATGCCAGCAGTCGAGCATCGATTTCCGCCTGCGCACCCGCTATGTCGACAAGCAGGCCAGGGACATCGACGACGCCATTCGCCTGATCCGCCAGCACACGGCGGCCCAGGAAGCCGTCTCCATCGCGCTGCTGGGCAACGCCGCCGAGATCCTGCCCGAACTGGTGCGCCGCGCCCAGGCCGGCGGGCCCAACGGAATTCGACCCGACCTGGTGACCGACCAGACCTCGGCGCACGACCTGATCAACGGCTACCTGCCCGCCGGCTGGAGCGTGGCGCAGTGGAAGGCCGCGCAGCGCGACCCCGCGCAGCATGCCGCGCTGACAACCGCGGCGGCCCAGTCGTGCGCCGTGCACGTGCAGGCCATGCTGGACTTCCAGGCCATGGGCATCCCGACGGTGGACTACGGCAACAACATCCGCCAGGTCGCCTTCGACCAGGGCGTGCAGAACGCCTTCGACTTCCCGGGCTTCGTGCCCGCCTACATCCGCCCCATGTTCTGCGAAGGCAAGGGGCCGTTCCGCTGGGTGGCGCTGTCGGGCGACCCCGAAGACATCTACAAGACCGATGCGAAGATCAAGGAACTGTTCCCGAACAACCACCACACGCACCGCTGGCTCGACATGGCGCGCGAGCGCATCGCCTTCCAGGGCCTGCCCGCGCGCATCTGCTGGCTGGGCCTGGGCGAGCGCCACATCGCGGGCCTGGCGTTCAACGAGATGGTGAAGAACGGCGAGCTCAAGGCCCCGATCGTGATCGGTCGCGACCACCTCGACACCGGCTCGGTCGCAAGCCCGAACCGCGAGACCGAGGCCATGCGCGACGGCACCGACGCCGTCTCCGACTGGCCGCTGCTCAACGCGCTGCTCAACACCGCCGGCGGCGCCACCTGGGTCAGCCTGCACCACGGCGGCGGCGTGGGCATGGGCTACTCGCAGCATGCGGGCATGGTGATCGTCGCCGACGGCACCGACGCCGCCGCCGAGCGCCTGGCGCGCGTGCTGGTCAACGACTGCGGCTCGGGCGTGATGCGCCATGCCGATGCCGGCTACGAACTGGCCGTGGCCACGGCGAAGAAGCAGGGACTGAAGCTGCCGATGGTGAAGTAAGCCGCACAAGGCGAGGCTGCACCCATGACCCCCTCCCCCCCGCTGCAGCGCTTTGCGCGCGACCAACTGCCTGTGATGCCGTGGAAGAACGGCGGCGGCAGCACCCGCGAGATCGCCTGCTGGCCGCCCGGCGCCGGGCTGGACGACTTCGGCTGGCGCATCAGCATCGCCAGCATCGCGGCGCCCGGGCCTTTTTCGGTGTTTGCCGGCGTGGACCGCCACATCGTGCTGCTGGACGGCGGCGGCGTGCGGCTGCAGTCGCCGGACGGCGCCATCGACCACCGGCTGGACACGCCCGGCCAGCCCTTTGCCTTCAGCGGCGACGCCGCGGTCCACTGCACGCTGCTGGGCGGCGCATCGACCGACTTCAATGTGATGGCGCGCCGCGGCCAGTGGCAGGCCGAGCTGCATGTGCTGGAGCAGGCCGGCGCCATCGCGCCCGCGCCGCACGGCCTGCTGCTGGCGCTGGGCGGTGCCTGGCGGCTGGGCCACGACCGCTCGGTGCTGCACACCGGCGAGGGCCTGCGCTGGAGCGGCGCCATGCAGCCCGTGGATGTCCAGCCCGAATCACCCGGCGCCCGGCTGCTGGCGGTGCGCCTGCACAGCCCCTGAAACCGCACAGCCACAGAACCGCATGAATTTGCATCAAAACGCCCTCCATCATTTACCCAGCAATAGCTGACAGCTATCCATTCAATAGCAAATCACCGTCCACCGAGAGCCTGCGCCATGACCCCTGCATCCCATCTTCCCCCCAGCGCCGACGGTGTCTGGACCGGCCTGCGGCTGGCGCCGGGCGCCGCGCCCGCCGCGCCCCTCGAGGCGGGCGCGCAGGCCGCCATCGTCGTCGACCGGGGCCTGATCGAGTGGGTGGGCGCGGCCGCCGACCTGCCCGCCGAGCACGCGCACCTGCCGCGCCACGATGGCGGCGGCGCGCTCGCCACGCCCGGCCTCGTCGACTGCCACACCCACCTGGTCTATGGCGGCCAGCGCGCCCACGAATTCGCCCTGCGGCTGGCCGGCGCCAGCTATGAGGAAGTCGCCCAGGCCGGCGGCGGCATCGTCTCGAGCGTGCGCGCCACGCGCGAGGCGAGCGAGGACGACCTGTTTGCCAGCGCCGCCGCGCGCCTGGAAACCCTGCTGGCCGAGGGCGTCTGCGCCATCGAGATCAAGTCGGGCTACGGCCTGGCGCTGGAGCACGAACGCAAGCAGCTGCGCGTGGCCCACCGCCTGGGCGAGGCCTATGGCGTCGCGGTGCGCACCACCTTCCTCGGCGCCCACGCCCTGCCGCCCGAGTACGCGGGCCGCAGCAGCGACTACACCGACCTGGTGTGCCAGGAAATGATGCCGGCGCTGGCCGCCGAAGGGCTGATCGACGCGGTCGACGTGTTCTGCGAGCGCATCGCCTTCACGCTGGAGGAAACCGAGCGCGTCTTCCGGGCCGCGCAGGCCCTGGGCCTGCCGGTCAAGCTGCACGCCGAGCAGCTGTCGGACATGGGCGGCGCGCAGCTCGCCGCGCGCTACGGCGCGCTGTCGTGCGACCACATCGAGCACCTGTCGCAGGCCGGCATAGCCGCGATGCGCGCCTCAGGCACCGTGGCCGTGCTGCTGCCCGGCGCCTACTACACGCTGCGCGACACGCACCTGCCGCCCATCGCAGCGCTGCGCGCCGCCGGCGTGCCGATGGCCGTGTCGACCGACCACAACCCCGGCACCTCGCCCTGCTTGAGCCTGCTGCTGATGGCGAACATGGCCTGCACCCTGTTTCGCCTGACCGTGCCCGAGGCGCTGGCCGGCATCACCACGCATGCCGCGCGGGCGCTGGGGCTGCAGGACACGCATGGCGTGATCGCCGTGGGCGTGCCCGCCAACTTCGTGCTGTGGAATGTGCGCGAGGCGGCCGAACTGGCGTACTGGTTGGGCGGCAAGCCGGTGCGGACGGTGGTGCGGCAGGGGTTGATTCGGTGATGCCCGGATTTTGGAATTGGTCGGTTTCTCGGGGTTCCGGGGCCGGGCGCCCCCCGCCCCGGACCCCCGCAATCCCCAAAGCACATCAAAAAAGCCCATGACCCAAACCCTCTTCGCACCCCAAGCCCTGCTCCCCACCGGCTGGGCCCAAGACGTCCTGCTGACCTGGAACGACCAAGGCCAGCTCACGCAAGTCCAGCCCGACACGGCAACGCCTCCCCAAGGAACCGCCACCGCAGCAGGCCCCCTCATCCCCGGCATGCCCAATCTGCATTCCCACGCCTTCCAGCGCGCCCTCGCCGGCCTGACCGAGTACCGGGGCCAAAACGCCGATGGCAGCCAAGACAGCTTCTGGAGCTGGCGCACGCTGATGTACCGCTTTGCCGCCAAGCTCGGCCCCGAACAGCTCGAAGCCATCGCCTACGGCCTGTACGTCGAAATGCTCGAAGCCGGCTACACGGCGGTCTGCGAGTTCCACTACGTGCACCACGACCCGAGCGGCCGGCCCTATGCCGATGACGCCACGCTGGCGCGGGCGCTGCTGCGCGCCGCGCGGCGCGCCGGCATCGGCATGACACTGCTGCCGGTGCTCTACCAAGCCAGCGGCTTTGGCGGCCTGCCGCCCCACGAAGGCCAGCGCCGCTTCATCCGCTCGACCGACTCCATGCTGCGGCTGCTCGAAACGCTCAAGCCGCCGTGCGACGCGCAAGGCGCACGCCTGGGCCTGGCACCGCATTCGCTGCGCGCCGTGCCGCCCGAAGCCCTGCGCGAGGCACTCGCCGGCCTGGACGCCATCGACCCCACGGCACCGATCCACATCCACATCGCGGAGCAGACCCAGGAGGTGGATGCCTGCGTCGCCTGGAGCGGCCAGCGCCCCATGGCCTGGCTGCTCGACCATGCCGAGGTCAACACGCGCTGGTGCCTGGTGCATGCCACCCACATGGACGCCCATGAGTACGCGCGCGCCGCCGCGTCGGGCGCCGTGGCCGGCCTGTGCCCGAGCACCGAGGGCAACCTGGGCGACGGCATTTTCGACCTGCCGGCCTGGGTGGCCGGCGCCGGCCGCTGGGGCATAGGCTCGGACAGCCACACCTGCGTCAATGCCGCCGAGGAGCTGATGCTGCTCGAATACGGCCAGCGCCTGGCCACGCGCCAGCGCAACGTCTGCGCCAGCGCCGCGCAGCCGCAGGTCGCCAGCGCCATGGCGCTCGCCGCGGTCCAGGGCGGCGCCCAGGCCGCGGGCCGCGCCGTCGGCGGCCTGGCCACCGGCCAGCAGGCCGATTTCGCCGTGCTCGACGCACAGCACCCCTCGCTGCAGGGCCTGAATGCAGCCGACATGCTGTCGGCCCACGTATTTGCCAGCCACCGCAGCTCGGCCATCGACGCCGTCTGGGTGGCCGGCCAGCACCGCGTCCACGGCGGCCGCCACGCCGACAGCGCCGGCGCGATCGCCGGCCTGGTGCAGGCCCGCAGCGCCCTGCTGAGCCAATAATCGCAAGACCCACCCACAGACCGATGGACACCATGCGTTTTCACACCACCGAACCCGCCTTCCGCTTCCGCCAGGGCACGCAGCCGCTGCTGATCTCGATGCCGCACGTCGGCACCCATGTGCCACCCGCGCTGGCCGCGCGCTTCACGCCCGAGGCGCAGCAGGTGCACGACACCGACTGGCACCTGGAACGCCTCTACGGCTTTGCCGACGAACTCGGCGCCTCGGTGCTGGTGGCCACGCACTCGCGCTACGTGGTCGACCTGAACCGCCCGCCCGACGGCGCCAGCCTCTACCCCGGCCAGAGCGTGACCGGCCTGTGCCCGGTGGACACCTTTGCCAACACACCCGTCTATGCCAGCGGCACCGGTCCCGACGACGCCGAAGTCGCCGCTCGCCGCGACGCACTCTGGGTGCCCTACCACCAGCAGCTGCGCGCCGAGCTGGACCGCCTCCGGGCCGAGCACGGCGTGGCCATGCTGTGGGACGCGCATTCGATCCGCTCGGTGCTGCCGCGCTTTTTCGAGGGCAAGCTGCCCGACCTGAACCTGGGCACGGCCAACGGCGCCAGCTGCGACCCGGCACTGGCCAACGAGCTGCTGGCCATTGCCCAGTCCGCGCCGGGCTACACCGGCGTGCTCAACGGCCGCTTCACGGGCGGCCACATCACGCGCCAGTACGGACAGCCGGCGCACCACATCCACGCCGTGCAGCTCGAGATGACCCAGTCCAGCTACATGCAGGAAGCCATGCCGTTCGACTACCTGCCGGAACACGCAGCGGGCGTGCAACCGCATTTGCGGCGGATGCTCGAAGCCGCCCTGGCCTTCGCCCGGCAGCAGGCAGTTCCCCAGCGCTGCGCTGAATGAACCCCGCAAGGCGCCGCGCATTGGTGCTGTCCGCCCGGGGCTTGGGAAAGCATCACGCTGCGGCCCAACGGGCCTCACACAACGCTTGGCCCCGCCCAGCAGCCGCTCATTAGCCCTTCGGGCTTTTTCTGCGCCCTCACCTGCGCGCTGGACTCCCAGGAGTCAAGCTGGACGTTCAGGCCGGCATAGACCCCATAGCCAGCGCCTGCGCGGATTTCACCGCCCGCAGACACGCTCTCACCGGACTTGATGGAACCCTTGGCGTGGATGGATTCGCCGGCCTTGAGGCCCCAGCCCGCCTCCAGATGCATGCCGCTGCGGATGGCCCCGCGCGCCAGCATGCCCTGGCCGGCGCGGATGCTGTCAGCGCCGACGATGGCGCCGCCCGCGTTCAGGCCCTTGCCGCACTCGACCAATCCGTGAACGATCAGGTCCTGCCCGACGAATGCGTTGCCCGTCAGTGAGAGCTTGCCGTGGCAGATCACATCCCAGGCGGCGCGCATATCACCACCGCAAACAAGGGCCTCCTGAACTTCAATGCCCCAGTCGGCCCGGATGCCGCCGCCGGCCTCGAGCGAGCCGCCGCTGTAGATGCTGCCTGCCACCCGAATGTCTTCGCCCACCACGATGGCGCGACCGGCGCGCAAACCGCCGCCGGCCCGGATGGAGCGCCCCGCCTGAATGACTGTATCGACATCGATGTTGCCCCGAACCTCCACGCTGCCTGCGAAGACAATCGCCTCGGCGCCCAGGGAGTCGACGCTCAGCACTTCGTTGGTGGGGCCAAACTGCGCCAGCAGCCAGCGGGCATCCTCCACGCGGCCGGCACTGACCAGCGTGTCCAGCGCTGCCTGGTAGCCGCTGCCGTCTTCCACGTTGCGCACAAACCAGCGAAAGCCATCGGCGCAGGGATTCTTGGCCCTCAGAAATCTTTTGGTGAATTCCATCGCCTTCAATCCCGTTCCATCACGAGGCGCACGGCCAGGCCATCCTGACCGGGTTCCGGTTGGCCGCGAGCGTCTCGTGCAGCAGGGCCGCGTCGAGCCTGGACGGTCGGACGAAGGGCGGGTTCGGCAGGCCCACACCCACCGCCGTTGTTTGGATACATGACGCATCTCCATCAGGTGCGGCCAGGTCTGACGTCAGCAGACGGCCGCCATCGCGCTGAGCGGGTGCCCGGCGATAGATGGTTTGCGCAGAAAAGAGAAAAAAGTTATCGCCGGGCGGAGGAATGTGCGACCGGCTTGTACGGCCAGATTTCGCACGCGACGACGTTCCTCACCCCAGGCAGGCGGCCCATTGTGCCTGCGCCAAGGGGAGGAAAAATAGGATGCATGGGGAAAGAACAGTGCCGGGAAATGCCCATAATTTTAGCATTTGGCACTGTCCAGCAAAAACCCAGCTTATTTCTGGGTGCTGCCTGCGCCTACCAAGCTCAGGGTAAAGCGGTCTTCACCCCGCCCGCCCCGTAGCCTGCCACCGACGCCGCTTCGCCGCCACGCCGTATCGCCACCGCGCAGTACTTGAACTCCGGGATCTTCCCGAACGGGTCGAGCGCGGCGTTCGTCATCAGATTCGCCGCCGCCTCGTAGTAGGCGAAGGGAATGAAGACCGCGCCGGGCGGCGTGCCGTCGTCGCGGCGCACATGGATGACGACCTCGCCCCGGCGCGATTGCACTGTGATGACGTCGCCGGGCTGCACGCCGAGCGCCCGCAAATCGGCGCCGCACAACGAGGCCATCGCCATCGGCTCGATCGCGTCGAGCACGGCGGCGCGCCGCGTCATGCTGCCGGTGTGCCAGTGCTCCAGCTGGCGCCCGGTGATCAGCACGAACGGAAAGTCGGCATCGGGCCGCTCGGCGGCCGGAATGATGTCGGCCGGCACCAGCCTGGCGCGGCCGTCGGCGGTGTCGAAGCGGTCGATGAACACCGTCGGTGCACCCGGGTCGTCTTCGCTCAGGCAGGGATAGGTCACGCTGGACTCGCGCTGCAGGCGCTCCCAGCGGATGCCCGAGATCACCGCATGCATGGCCTGGCGCATCTCCTCGTAGACCGCCGCGACGCCGCTGTGTTCGCCCTCGTAGCGCCAGTCCAGCCCCATGCCGGCGGCCATCTGCTGAACGATCCACAGGTCGGGCCGGGCGTCGCCAGGCGGCGCTATGGCCTGCCGGCCCAGCTGCACCATGCGGTCGGTGTTGGTGACCGTGCCGGTTTTCTCGGGCCAGCCCGTGGCGGGCAGCACCACGTCGGCCAGCCAGGCGGTTTCGGTCATGAAGATGTCCTGCACCACCAGGTGCGAGAGGCTCGCGAGCGCATGGCGCGCATGGTTCAGGTCGGGGTCGCTCATGGCCGGGTTCTCGCCCATGATGTACATGCCGCGCACCTTGTGCGGGTCGCTGTCGGGCGCCAGGCACTTGTGCATGATCTCGACCACGGTGTAGCCGGGCTTGTCGTCCAGCGGCATGCCCCAGAAATTCTCGAACCAGGCGTGCGCCGACTTGTCCGTCACGCGCTGGTAGTTGGGGTACATCATGGGGATCAGGCCCGCGTCGCTGGCGCCCTGCACATTGTTCTGGCCGCGCAGCGGGTGCAGACCGGAACCCGGCTTGCCGATCTGGCCGGTCACCGTGCTCAGCGCGATCAGGCAGCGGGCGTTGTCGGTGCCGTGCACATGCTGGCTCACGCCCATGCCCCAGAAAATCATCGCGCCCTGGGCTTGGGCGAACGCGCGTGCCACTTCGCGCAGCGTGGCCGCCGGGATGCCGCAAATCGGGGCCATGGCCTCGGGGCTGTAGCCCTTGACGTTTTCCTTCAGTGCTTCGTAGTTGCTGGCGCGCCGGTCGATGAAATCCTGGTCTGCCAGGCCCTCCTCGATCACCGTGTAGATCAGCGCATTGAGCATGGCCACGTCGGTGTCGGGCTTGAACTGCAGCGTGCGCCAGGCGTGCCGGCCGATGTCGGTGACGCGCGGGTCGGCCAGCACGATCTTCGCGCCCTTTTGGGCCGCGTTCTTCATCCAGGTGGCGGCCACCGGGTGGTTGGCCGTCGGGTTGGAGCCGATGATGAAGATCAGGTCCGAATGGGCCACGTCGTTGACCTGGTTGCTCACGGCCGCCGAGCCCACGCCTTCGAGCAGCGCCGCCACGCTCGACGCATGGCACAGGCGCGTGCAGTGGTCGACGTTGTTGGAGCCAAAGCCGGTGCGCACCAGCTTCTGGAACAGGTAGGCCTCTTCGTTGCTGCCCTTGGCCGAGCCAAAGCCGGCCAGCGCTTTCTTGCCGTGGGTGTCGCGCAGGTTTTTCAGCGCACCGGTGGACAGCGCCAGCGCCTCCTCCCAGCTCGCTTCGCGGAACACCTCCGACCAGTCGGCGGTGTCGCGGTTGAGCGACTGCAAGGCTGCCGGGTCCTTGGGCACGCCGGCCTTGCGGACCAGGGGCACCGTCAGGCGCTGCGGGCTGTGCGCGTAGTCGAAGCCGAAGCGCCCCTTGACGCACAACCGGCTCTGGTTGGCCGGGCCGTCGCGGCCGTCGACGCTGACGATTTGGTTGTCCTTGACGTTGTAGGTCAGCAGGCAGCCGACGCCGCAGAAAGGGCAGACCGAATCGACCTTCCTGTCGACGATCTGCGAGCCGATCTGCGTCTTGGGCATCAGCGCGCCCGTGGGGCAGGCCTGCACGCATTCGCCGCAGGCGACGCAGGTGCTCTCGCCCATGGGGTCGGCCAGATCGAACACGATGGCGCTCTGCGCGCCGCGCAGCGCAAAACCGATCACGTCGTTGACCTGCTCCTCGCGGCAGGCGCGCACGCAGCGGTTGCACTGGATGCAGGCATCGAGGTGGACCGCCATGGCCGGGTGCGACAGGTCGGCCCGAGGCTGCTCGCGGCGCAGGGCCTGGAGTTCGGGCCGCACGCTGACCTCCATGCGCGCTGCCCACGCGCTGAGTTCGCCGTGCTGCAGCGACTCGTCGGCTTCGTTCCACTTGTAGCCGGCCTCGGGCAGGTCCGACAGCAGCATCTCCAGCACCATCTTCTGGCTCTTGAGGGCGCGCTCGCTCTGCGCCTGCACCTCCATGCCGGGCATGGCGCTGCGGCAGCAGCTGGGCGCGAGGGTGCGCTCGCCCGCAATCTCGACCACGCAGGCGCGGCAGTTGCCGTCGGGCCGCAGGCCGTCCTGGTAGCACAGGTGCGGAATCTCGACACCGTGGCGCCGTGCGGCCTGGAGGATGGTTTCGCCCTCGAAGGCGTGGAGGGTCTGGCGGTCGAGCGTGAAGGCGACGGTGGGCACGGCCACTTCGGCACGTCGGGCGGGAGCGTTCATTCAGACCACCTCATGGGGAAAATACTTCTGCACGCAGCGCACCGGGTTCGGCGCCGCCTGGCCCAGGCCGCAAATCGACGCATCCGCCATCACCTGGTTCAAATCCTCCAGCGTGGCGTGGTCCCAGCTTGGTGCCGCCATCAGCGTGGCGGCCTTGGCCGTGCCGACGCGGCAGGGCGTGCACTGGCCGCAGCTCTCGTGGGCGAAGAACCGCATCATGTTGAGCGCCGCATCGCGCGCCCGGTCGTGCTGGCCGAGCACGATGACGGCGGCCGAGCCGATGAAGCCGCCGTGCGGCTGCAGGGTGTCGAAGTCCAGCGGCACGTTGGCCAGGCTGGCCGGAAAGATCCCGCCCGAGGCGCCGCCCGGCAGGTAGGCGTAGAGCTGGTGGCCGTCCTGCATGCCGCCGCAGTATTCATCGACCAGTTCCTGCACCGTGATGCCCGCCGGGGCCAGCTTGACGCCGGGGTGCTTCACCCGCCCGCTGACGCTGAAACTGCGCAGCCCCTTGCGGCCGTGGCGGCCGAAGCCGCTGAACCACTGCGGGCCTTTTTCGACGATGTCGCGCACCCAATACAGCGTTTCGAAGTTGTGCTCCAGCGTCGGCCGGCCAAACAGCCCGACCTGGGCGATATAGGGCGGGCGCATGCGCGGCTCGCCGCGTTTGCCTTCGATGCTTTCGATCATGGCCGACTCTTCGCCGCAGATGTAGGCGCCGGCGCCGCGCCGCAGCTCGATCCGCGGCAGATCGCACGGCGGGTCGGCCTGCAGCTGGGCAATCTCGGCCTGCAGCAGCGCGCGGCAATCGTGGTACTCGTCGCGCAGGTAGAGGTAGACCGCCTCGCAGCCCACGACCTGCGCGGCCACCAGCACGCCTTCAAGGAAGCGGTGCGGGTCGCGCTCCAGGTACGCGCGGTCCTTGAAGGTGCCGGGCTCGCCCTCGTCGATGTTGACCGCCATCAGGCGCGGCGCGGCTTGCTCGCGCACGATGCGCCATTTGCGCCCGGCCGGAAAGCCCGCGCCGCCCAGGCCGCGCAGGCCCGAGTCTTCCATGGCCTGGAGCACGCTCTCGGTCTCCATCTCGCCCTGCACCAGCGCCGCCGCCAGCGCGTAGCCGCCGTGGGCGCGGTAGCTCGCGTAGCCCGTGTGGCCGGAGAGTGCAGGAATGCTTTTCTCCGCCCAATCGGATGCTACGAAAGGGATAGCGGCTTGCGCTTGCTGGACAATCGCTGGAGCCACTTTTGATGCCTGAACCACCGATGCGGGCGTGGCGTGCGGCACCGCTGTCTGGTGCACCAGCGCCGCCGGCGCCTGCTCGCAGCGGCCGATGCACGGCGCGGCCACCACCCGCACACCCTGCCCGCCCAGCAAGGCTGGCAGCCGCGAGAGCAGATCCTGCGCGCCGGCCATGGCGCAGGCCAGCCCATCGCACACCCGCACCGTGAGGCCGGGCGCGGCATCGTCGCCGCGGACGACCTCGAAGTGGTGGTAGAAGGTCGCCACCTCGTACACCTCGGCCATGGGGATGTTCATCTCTTTGGCCAGCGCCACCAGGTGCCGGTCGTGCAGGCAACGGTAGGTGTCGTTGAGCCGGTGCAGGTGCTCGATCAGCAGGTCGCGCCGGTGCCCTTCGGGCGGGCGTGGGCCGATCAGCGCCTGCACCTCGTCCAGCGAGATGCCATCGGCCTGGCGGCCCTTGAGCTTGCTGTTGCGCCGGATGCGCTCGCGCATCTGGTCCACCGTCGCAACGGGTATGGCCGGGGGGCTGGAGGAATCGCTGGAGAGGTTCATGCGGCAATGTGGCCCGCACTGGCCGCCGCGTCAAATTGGATCGGTGTATGAGGGGATTCGGTTTGTGAATGGACCGTGGGCGCAGGCCCCGCTCACTCGCCCAGCGCCCCGCTGTGCTGCCGCACATCCGCCAGCCACGCTGGCGCGCGCGCCAGCGCCAGAGCGGCCTCCAGTGCCCGTGAAGGCTGGGCCTTGGCGAGGTGGATGAACCCCACCGGCGTCACGATTTCCGGCCCGACCAGGGGCAGCGCTTCGAGCGCACCCTCGCTGCGCACGGTGCCGACCAGGGCGCCGGGCAGCACGCTGCACAGGTCGCCGGCCAGCACGCTCAGGGTCAGCGTCAGCACCGAGCTGGTCTCCATGGCCGGCTGCACCGCGCTGCCGGCCTGGGCAAAGGCACTGTCGACGATGCTGCGGTTGTGCATCTCAGGCGTCAGCAGGCACAGCGGCAGCTGCGCCGCGTCGGCCCAGCGCATCGGCGCTCCCAGGTGCAGCGGCGCGCCGGCAGCGGAGGCTGCGCCCGGGCGGCGGCGCACCAGAAAGTAGTGTTCGGCGTACTGCGGCAGCACGGCCAGGGCGCCGCCCGGGGCCAGCCGGTCGGTAAAGCCGAGCGCGAGGTCGAGCGACAGGTTTTCGAGGCCTTCCTCGAGGTCCTGCGAGCTCAGGGCGCGCACGACCGGCGCAATGCCCGGGTGCGCGGCCCGCAGCTGGGCCGCAAAGCGCGCCGCCACGGGCACCGCCGTGGGCACCACGCCCAGCTGCAGCCGGCCTGTGGGGTGGCCTGCGCGGCTGGCCAGCTCCTGCTGCAGCAAGGCGTGCTCATGCAGCATGCGCCGGGCGCTCGCGAGCACGCGCTCGCCCTCGGGCGTGAGGCCGGCGTAGCTGCGGGCGCGCCGCACGATGGGCGTGCCGAACTCTTTCTCCAGCGCGCGCAAGGCGTTGGACAGCGCCGGCTGCGTGATGTGGCAGGCCTGCGCCGCGCGGGCAAAGTGGCGGTGCTCGCTCAGGGCAACCAGGTAGCGCAGCGAGGTCAGCAGGTTCATGCGGCTTGCCGCCGGGCGGCGCGCGGCGTCAGGTGTCTTTCGAGACGGCAATGGTCGGGAACTTGGACGAGAAGTCCTTGGCCTGCTGCGCGATCTTCACGGCCACGCTGCGCGCCACCTGCTTGTAGATCTGCGCGACCTCGCCGTCGGG
>NZ_MWOM01000021.1:20872-24562 GCF_012931925.1 Acidovorax sp. SRB_24 | reverse complement strand
TATTCAGCGGCCATTTTCTTGCCGCCATCGGCCCCGAAGATGTGCTCGACATGGCCACACTGGGTGCACACGTGCACGGCCATGTTCTCGACGATGCCGAGGATGGGAACGCCCACCTTCTCGAACATCTGGATGCCCTTCTTGGCGTCGAGCAGCGCGATGTCCTGCGGCGTGGTCACGATGACCGCACCGGTCATAGGCACGCGCTGGGAGAGCGTGAGCTGGATGTCGCCGGTGCCGGGCGGCATGTCGACGATCAGGTAATCGAGCTCGCGCCAATTGGTCTGGCGCAGCAATTGCTCGAGCGCCTGCGTGGCCATGGGGCCGCGCCAGATCATGGCCTGGTCCGCGTCGACCAGAAAACCGATCGACATCAGCTGCACGCCGTGGTTTTCCAGCGGGTCCATGGACTGGCCATCGGCGCTCGTCGGCCGGCCCTCGGCGCCCATCATCATCGGCAGGCTGGGGCCGTAAATATCGGCGTCGAGCACGCCGACGCTGGCGCCCTCGGCGGCCAACGCCAGCGCCAGGTTCACGGCGGTGGTGCTCTTGCCCACGCCGCCCTTGCCCGAGGCCACGCCAATGATGTTCTTGACCTTGGGCAGCAGCTGCACGCCGCGCTGCACTGCATGCGCGACCACCTTGAAGCCGATGTGGACCGAGACGTTGTCCACGCCGGCCACGCCCTTGGCAGCGGCCACCAGGCTGCGGCGCAGTTCGGGGACAAGGCTCTTGGCCGGGTAGCCCAGCTCGACGTCAAAGGCGACGTCGCCCCCATTGATCTGCAGGTTGCGCAGCGCGCGCGACGAGACAAAATCCTTGCCGGTGTGCGGGTCCTTCACAGCGCCGAGCGCCTGCAACAGGTCCTGTTCTGAAACAGCCATTTCAAAGTCTCCTAGGTTCGCCCTAGTCTATTCGGAAGCCACCGACCCCACGACTGCCGCGACAATGCTGCGCTGCGCCGGGCGCGCGACTGCCCCGGCCCCACTTTTGCAAAGGACTTGCGTGAAATTCAAGATGGCCCCCAATTCGCTGTTTGCGATCTTGCTGCGCTCGCCGTGGTGGATCAGCTTTGTCGTGGCCGGCGCCATTGCGCTGGTCGCGGCGGCGCTGCTACCGGCGCAGTACGCGCTGTTTGGCGCCATCGGCGGCCTGCCCATCCTCGCGGTGGGCTTCGTCGCGGCCTGGCGGCAGCTGCGCGCGCCCAGCGCGGCGCAGGTCAGCGAAACGCTGGACGCCGCCCTGGCCATGCCCTGGCGCGACTTTGCGCATGCGCTCACGGCGGCCTGGCAGGCCGGCGGCGCCACGGTCGAGCGGCTCGACGGCCCGAGCGCCGACTTTCGCCTGACCCAGGACGGCCGCGTGACGCTGGTGTGCGCGCGGCGCTGGAAGGCCGCGACCCACGGCGTCGAGCCGCTGCGCCAGCTGCTGGCCGCGGTGCAGGCACAGGGCGCAGCCTCGGGCGCGTACCTGGCCGTGCAGGGCGAGCTCAGCGACACCGCGCGCCTCTTCGCACGCGACCACGGCCTGCTGGTGCTGCAAGGCCCGGCGCTGGCGCAGCTTCTGCGCGCGGCGCGGTCCTGACCTCCAACCATCCCATCCTGCGGCGCACCGCCCTGCGCTGCCGCTGGTTGCGCAGGGCCCGCGCAACGGCAGCGCCTAAAATTGCCGGTTCCGCCCGACGGCGCCCCACGCCACGAAAGCCGCACCTTCATGTCAGAACGCAAACTCTTCGTCACCACCGCCCTGCCCTACGCCAACGGCAATTTCCACATCGGCCACATCATGGAATACATCCAGGCCGACATCTGGGTGCGCTTCCAGCGCATGCAGGGCCATGCGGTGAACTTCGTCGGCGCCGACGACACCCACGGCGCGCCCATCATGATCGCCGCCGAGAAGGCGGGCCAGACGCCCCAGCAGTTCGTGGCCGGCATTGCCGCCGGGCGCCAGCAGTACCTGGACGGCTTTCACATCAGCTTCGACAACTGGCACAGCACCGATGGCCCCGAAAACCACGAGCTGGCGCGCCAGATCTACCGCGACCTGCGCGACCGCGCCGACGGCTCGCTGATCGAAACCAAGACCATCGAGCAGTTCTTCGACCCCGAGAAGAACATGTTCCTGCCCGACCGCTACATCAAGGGCGAGTGCCCGAAGTGCCACGCGCTGGACCAGTACGGCGACAACTGCGAGGTCTGCGGCTCGGTCTATGCGCCCACCGACCTGATCAACCCGTTCTCGGCCCTGTCGGGCGCCCGGCCCGAGCTCAAGCATTCCGAGCATTTCTTCTTCAAGCTGTCCGACCCGCGCTGCGTGGAATTCCTGCAGCGGTGGACGCAGGACGGCAAGCTCCAGCCCGAGGTCGCCAACAAGATCAAGGAATGGTTCAGCGTGCGCACCAACCCCGACGGCACGCAAAGCGAAGGTCTGGGCGACTGGGACATCTCGCGCGATGCGCCCTACTTCGGCATCGAGATCCCCGATGCGCCGGGCAAGTACTTCTACGTCTGGCTCGATGCGCCCGTGGGCTACCTGGCCTCGCTCAAAAACCTGCTCGACAAGCGCGGCGAGAGCTACAACGCCTACATGGCCGACCCCGCCCTGGAGCAGTACCACTTCATCGGCAAGGACATCGTCACCTTCCACACGCTGTTCTGGCCCGCGATGCTGCATTTTTCCGGCCGCAAGACGCCCGACAACGTGTTCGTGCACGGCTTCCTCACCGTGAACAACGGCGAGAAGATGAGCAAGAGCCGCGGCACGGGCCTGGACCCGCTCAAGTACCTGCGCCTGGGCATGAACGCCGAGTGGCTGCGCTACTACCTGGCGGCCAAGCTGTCGGCGCGCAACGAAGACATCGACTTCAACGCCGAAGACTTCATGCTGCGCGTGAACAGCGACCTGATCGGCAAGTACGTGAACATTGCCAGCCGCGCGGCGGGCTTTCTGACCAAGCGCTTCGACGGCAAGCTCACCCACGATTTCGGCGCCCCGGGCGCGGCCCTGCTGGCCGACGTTCGCGGCGCGGGCGACGCCATCGCCCATCTGTACGACGCGCGCGAGTACAGCAAGGCGACGCGCGAGATCATGCTGCTGGCCGACAAGGTCAACGCCTATGTGGACCAGAACAAGCCCTGGGACCTGGCCAAGAACCCCGACAACAACACGGCGCTGCATCAGGTGTGCTCGGTGCTGATCAACTGCTTTGCCACGCTCACGCGCTACCTCGCGCCCGTGCTGCCCGGCCTGGCCAGCGCCGTGCAGGGCTTTGTCGGCATGGACATGCGGCGCTGGAGTGTGGCCGGCGACGTGCAGGCGATTGCGCCCTACCAGCACCTGATGCAGCGCGTGGCGCCCGAGCAGCTCGAAGCCCTTTTTGAGCCTCCAGCGCAAGCTGACACTGCCCCAGCAGCTACCGAAACCGCAGCAGCACCGGGCGGCGAGGCGCTGGCGCCCACGATCACCATTGACGACTTCAGCAAGATCGACCTGCGCATCGCGCTGATCGTCAACTGCGAGCCAGTCGAGGGCTCGACCAAGCTGCTGCGCCTGACGCTGGACGTCGGCGAAGGCCGTACGCGCAATGTGTTCAGCGGCATTGCCAGCGCCTACACGCCCGAAGACCTGGTGGGCAAGCACACGGTGATGGTCGCCAACCTCGCGCCGCGCAAGATGAAGTTCGGCATC
>NZ_MWOM01000021.1:0-20721 GCF_012931925.1 Acidovorax sp. SRB_24 | reverse complement strand
GCCCGGATGGGCTATCTTGCGCGGCAGAGCCCGCTCCAGCGGGCCGCAGGAGGCACAGCATGGAGGCATCCCCAGGCTACAGCGTGGCCATCGTCGGCGCGGGCATCGCCGGCATCGTCTGCGCGCTCGAACTGCTCACCCAGGGCGAGCGCGTGCTGCTGCTCGACCGCGACGCGCCCGACCAACTCGGCGGCCTGGCGCGCGAGAGCTTTGGCGGCATGTTCGCCGTCGACACGCCCGAGCAGCGCCGCGCCGGCATCCGCGACAGCGTCGACCAGGCGCTGGCCGACTGGCAGGCGTTTGCGCAGTTTGGCGCCGATGACCTGTGGCCGCGCCGCTGGGCCCAGGCCTATGTGGCGCATTGCACGCCCGAGATGTACTGGTGGCTGCGCGGCAAGGGCATCAAATACTTCCCGGTGCCCAACTGGGTCGAGCGCGGCCAGTTCACGCCGGGCAACAGCTTTCCGCGCTTCCACATCGTCTGGGGCACGGGCCACGCGCTGGCGACCACGCTGATCGCGCAGCTGCAGCCCTTCGTGCATTCAGGGCAGCTCGCGCTGCGCTTTCACCACCGCGTCGAGGGCCTAACCATGCAGAACGGCGCCGTGGTCGGCTGCCAGGGCGTGGTGGAAGACACCGGCGCAGCGTTCGAGCTGCGCGCGGGCGCCGTGGTGCTGGCCGCCGGGGGCATCAACGGCAGCATGGAGCGCGTGCGCCAGCACTGGCATGCCGACTGGGGCCGGGCGCCCGAGGTGCTGCTCAACGGCTCGCACCGCTATGCCGACGGCCGCGTGCACGACGCCGCGGCCGCCGTGGGCGCGCAGATCACCCACCTCGACAAGATGTGGAACTATGCCGCCGGTGTGCACCATTACCACTCCACCAAACCGCACGCCGGCCTGAGCCTGGTGCCGCCCAAGACGGCGCTGTGGCTGAACTGGCGCGGCGAGCGCATCGGCCCGCAGCCGCTGGTCTCGGGCTACGACACGCGCGAACTGGTCACGCAGATCTGCCGCCAGGAGCGCGCCTATTCATGGCAGCTGCTCAACCACAGGATTGCGCTCAAGGAGCTGGCCGTCTCGGGCGCCGAGCACAATCCGAGCCTGCGCGACAGGAACGCGCCGGCCTTCGTGCGCGACCTGCTGCGCGGCAACCGCTGGCTGGTCGACACGCTGCTCGCGCGCTGCCCCGACTTTGTGGTGGCGCAGAGCCTGCCCGAGCTGGTCGAGAAGATGAACGCGCTGCAGGGCGACCAGGCTGTGGATCTGGCCACGGTGGAGCAGGCGGTGCGCGGCTATGACGCGCAGATCCTGCGGCCCGACAAATTCCAGAACGACGAACAGCTGCGCCGCCTCCAGCACCTGCGCCAGTACCGCGGCGACCGGCTGCGCCTGTGCAAGCGCCAGCCCATCGTGGACGCGAAGGCGCTGCCGCTGATCGCGATCCGCGAATTCATCATCAGCCGCAAGAGCCTGGGCGGCATCCAGACCGACCTGGAAAGCCGCGCGCTCGGCGCCGATGGTGCGCCCATTGCCGGCCTCTACGCCATCGGCGAGGCCGCCGGTTTTGGCGGCGGCGGCGTGCACGGGCTGCGCGCGCTCGAAGGCACGTTCCTTGGCGGCTGCGTGCTCAGCGCGCGCGCCGCGGCGGCGTCGCTGGCGGGGCGCACGCTGCTCACCATTTAAAGAGGGAGACGACCATGACCAAAACCGGCGCCTGGCTGGCACGCTATGCCCTGGAGCAACTGGGGATCCGCTACACCTTCGGCATCCCCGGCGTGCAGAACACCGAGCTGTACGACGAGCTCAACAGCTCTGCGCACGTCCGGCCCGTGCTGGTCAGCCACGAGGGCGGCGGCGCCTTCATGGCCGATGCGCTCAGCCGCCTGTCGGACACCGTGGGCACGCTGGTGGTGGTGCCGGCCGCGGGGCTGACGCATGCGGCCAGCGGCATCGGAGAGGCGTTCCTCGATGGCGTGCCGATGCTGGTGATCTGCGGCGGCGTGCGCACCGACGTGAAGTGGCAGTACCAGCTGCACCAGATGGACCTGCACCAGTTCATGCGCGGCATCACCAAGGCGACCTGGCACATCGAGCGCCACGAAGACATCGTGCCGATCTTCTTCGAGGCCTACCGCACGGCCACCGCCGGCGAGCCCGGCCCGGTGTTCATCGAGCTGCCGGCCAACCTGCAACTGTTCCCCGCCGAGGTGGGCGCGCTGCCGCGCTGGCAGCCGCCCGCCCTGCCGCCGCCCGCACCCACGGCCGACATCGCCGCCGCCGTGGCGCTGCTGCGCGGCGCGCAAAACCCCGCGCTGTTCGTCGGCTGGGGCGCGCGCGACTGCCTGGCCGAAGTCACGGCGCTGGCCGAGCACCTGCAGGCACCCGTGGCGACCACGCTGCAAGGCTTCTCGGTGTTTCCAGCGTCGCACCCGCTGCACGCCGGCCTGGGCTTCGGGCCGTCGGCCGTGCCGGCGGCGCGCAACGCGTTTGCCGGCTGCGACGCGATGCTGGCGATTGGCACGCGCTTTGCCGAGATCGCCACCGGGAGCTTTGGCGTCACGGTGCCCACGCAACTAGTCCACCTCGACATCAACCCACGGGTGTTCAGCGCCAACTACCCCGCGCAGGTCACGCTGGCGGGCGACGCGCGCGTGCTGCTGCCCCAGCTGCTGCAGGCGCTGCGCCACGCCATGCCGCCCGCGCCCGAGCGCGCCACGCTGCACCGCCAGATCGCCGCCGACAAGCAGGCCTACCGCGACGCCTGGTACGCGCACGACAGCCACGGCCGCGTGAACCCGGCGCGCTTTTTCGATGCGCTGCGCTCCGCCAACCCGCCGGAGGCCGTCACGGTGGTCGACGACGGCAACCACACCTACCTGACGGCCGAGCTGTTTCCCATCCTCAGCGCCAAATCGGCCATCGTGCCGACCGACTTCAACGCCATGGGCTATTCGGTGCCGGCCGCCATCGGCGCGAAGCTGGCGCGGCCCGGCGTGCCCGTCAACTGCATAGTCGGCGACGGGTGCTTTCGCATGACCTGCATGGAAATCATCACCGCCACACAGCGCCAGCTGGGCATCGTCTACTACGTGTTCTGCGACGGCGAGCTGTCGCAGATCTCGCAGGCGCAGGAGATCCCGTACAACCGCAAGCCCTGCACGGTGCTCGCGCCCGTGCGTCTGGACGGCGTGGCGCTGGCCGTGGGCGCGGAGTACCTGAAAATTGCCAACGACGCCGATCTGGTCGGCCAGATCGCCGCCGCCAACGCGGCCGCCGAAACGGGCCAGCCCGTGATCGTCGAAGTCGCGATCGACTACAGCAAACGCACGGCGTTTACCGAGGGCGTGGTCAAGACCAACTTCGAGCGCTTCACGCTGGCGCAAAAGGTGCGCGCCGTCACGCGTGCGCTGCTGCGCCGGGTGACGGGATAAAGCCTAGCGCCCGCCCTTGTTCTCGGGCGCGTCCATGTCGGGGCCGACCATCGTGCGCGCGACCGTGCGGCCGTCGGTCGTCACCACGGTGAACACCAGGGGCGTGGTCGGCGGCTCGAGAAAGCGCCAGTCGTGGTGCGTCTCGCCGCTGAGCGCATAGGGCGTGACCTTGGCCGGCTTGCCCAGGCGCCGGCGCACTTCCTGCATGTCCATGCCGGGCGTGATGCGGGCAAAGTTCTCGGGCGTGAGCACCTGGCGCAGCGCGCTCATCTTGCCGTCGGGGCCGATGGTGATCATGTAGTTGCGCTGGCCGGCGGGCTGGCGGTTGTATTCGAGCGTGCGCGCGCCGCCGCCGTCGTCCCAGACCTTGTCGGGCACGCCGAAGCGGCCCTGCACGTCGGCTTCGGTCGACAAACCCTCTTCGAGTTCGCTGATGCGCTGCGGGTCGCAGCCCAGCAATGCCAGCAGCGCCGCGGCCATGGCACCGGCGCGCGCAAGGTGTTTGCTCAGTCGCATGGCGGTCCCCGGTAAAATCAAGCCAGAGAGGTTAACCCAGTCCATGTCCATCTTTGCCCGCCCCCACTACATGTCCGACGCGACACTGTTCCTCAACCAGCTCAAGAAAGAGCACCCCGAGCTGGACGCGCAGCAGGTCGCCGGCCGTGCCCTGCTGTGGGACAAGCCGGTGGACCGCACGCTGTGGCAAGACTTCAACGCCGGCGAAGTGGAACAACAGCCCTACGTCTACCAGACCGCTCCGATCAAGAATTTGTGACAAAAACAGCCGCCAGCGCTTATCCACACTGCGCTAGCAGCTAGCTTTTTTGAAGCACCCCATGGGCAGCACCCGCGACGTGCCAACCCTTGCACCGCTCCCCGACCTGGCCCATGGCGCCCAGCCCGAGGTGGTGGACCAGGTGGCACTCGCCCGCCTGTACGGCGAGCCGCTGTTCGCCCTGCCCACCGACCTCTACATCCCGCCCGACGCGCTCGAAGTCTTCCTCGAAGCCTTTGAAGGCCCGCTCGATCTGCTGCTGTACCTGATCCGCAAGCAGAACTTCAACATCCTCGACATCCCCATGGTGGGCGTGACGCGGCAGTACCTGGTGTACGTCGACGAGATCCGCAGCCGCAACCTCGAACTCGCGGCCGAGTACCTGCTGATGGCGGCCATGCTCATCGAGATCAAGTCGCGCATGCTGCTGCCGCCCAAGAAGGCCGAGGGCGGCGAGGAGCCCGAGGACCCGCGCGCCGAACTGGTGCGCCGCCTGCTCGAATACGAGCAGATGAAGCTCGCCGCCATGCGCCTGAGCCAGGCGCCGCAGTACGGGCGCGACTTCCTCAAGGCGCAGGTGACCATCGAGCAGGGCCTGCACCCGCGCTTTCCCGACGTGCACCTGCCCGACCTGCAGGAGGCCTGGCGCGACATTTTGAAGCGCGCCAAGCTGGTGCAGCACCACAAGATCACGCGCGAAGAACTCTCCGTGCGCGAGTACATGAGCCAGGTGCTCAAGGCGCTGCAGGGCCGGCGCTTCGTCGAATTCGAGGCGCTGTTCGAGCCGTCCAAGGGCTCGACCGTGCTCGTCGTCACCTTCATCGCGCTGCTCGAGCTCGCCAAGGAAACCCTGATCGAGATCACGCAGGCCGAGGCCTTTGCCCCCATTTATGTCAGGCTGGCCTATACGCCCGCCTGAGCCCCCGACCCCGCGCCCGCCGCGTGCGGGCCACCGCCACGGCCGGTTGCCGCGGTTCGCATCCCCCTCCCCTTCACCCCCATGGCTTCGCACGACTTTGACGTTCTGATTGTGGGCAGCGGCCTGGCCGGCCTGTCTGCCGCCCTGCACCTAGCCCCCACGCACCGCGTGGCCGTCATCACCAAGCGCGAACTGCAGGACGGCTCCAGCGGCTGGGCGCAGGGCGGCATCGCCGCCGTGCTGGCCGACGACGACAGCTTTGCCGCGCACATCGACGACACGCTGGTCGCCGGCGCCGGCCTGTGCGACCTGGCGACCACGCGCTTCGTGGTCGAGAACGCCCCCGAAGCCATCGCCTGGCTCCGCGGCCTGGGCGTGCCGTTCACGCAGGAGGGCGAGCAGCTGCACCTCACGCGCGAGGGCGGCCACAGCGCGCGGCGCATCGCCCACGTCACCGACGCCACCGGCGCGGCCGTGCAGCGCACACTGATCGACGTGGTGCGCGCCACGCCCGGCATCACCGTGTTCGAGCACCACACGCTGGTCGACCTGATCACCAGCGCCAAGCTCGGCCTCTCGGGCCAGCGCTGCCTGGGCCTGTACGCGCTCGACGCGCAGACCGACGAGGTCGTCACGTTCCGCGCGCCGCAGACCATCCTGGCCACGGGCGGCGCGGGCAAGGTCTACCTCTACACCACCAACCCCGACACCGCCACCGGCGACGGCATCGCCGCCGCCTGGCGCGCGGGCTGCCGCGTCGGCAACCTCGAATTCATCCAGTTCCATCCGACGGGCCTGTACCACCCGCACGCCAAGTCGTTCCTGATCAGCGAGGCGGTGCGCGGCGAAGGCGGGCGCCTGTTGCTGCCCGACGGCACGCGCTTCATGCCCGAGCACGACGCGCGCGCCGAACTCGCGCCGCGCGACGTGGTGGCGCGCGCCATCGACTACGAGATGAAGCGCCACGGCCTCGACTGCGTGCTGCTGGACATCTCGCACCAGAGCCCGGCGTTCCTGCAGGAGCACTTCCCCAACATCCTGGCGCGCTGCGCCGAGCTGGGCATCGACATCACGCGCCAGCCCATCCCGGTCGTGCCGACCGCGCACTTCACCTGCGGCGGCGTGCTGACCGACCTGGCCGGCCGCACCGACCTGCCCGGCCTGTTCGCCGTCGGCGAGATCGCCTGCACCGGCCTGCACGGCGCCAACCGTCTGGCCAGCAACTCGCTGCTCGAATGCATGGTGTTTGCGCGCGCCGCGGCCCAAGCCATCGCGGCTGCGCCGCGCGTGCCGATTCCGGCGCTGCCGCGCTGGGACGACAGCCGCGTCACCGACGCCGACGAGTCGGTCGTCATCTCGCACAACTGGGACGAGCTGCGCCGCTTCATGTGGGACTACGTCGGCATCGTGCGCACCAACAAGCGCCTGGAGCGCGCCGCGCACCGCATCACGCTGCTGCAGGCCGAGATCCAGGAGTTCTACGCCCACTTCCACGTCACGCGCGACCTGCTGGAGCTGCGCAACCTGGTGCAGGTGGCCGCGCTCATCGTGCGCTCGGCCCAGCTGCGCCGCGAAAGCCGCGGCCTGCACTACAGTCGCGACTACCCCGACATGGCCGCCCCGGCCGCGCCCACCATCCTGGTGCCGCCCGTGGGCTGAGCCACACCCTCTTTTACCGCCCCACAGGAGACCGCCATGCCCCACCTCATCGTCGAATACTCGCAAAACCTCGCGCCATTCCCCGAAGCCGAGGCGCTGAGCGAGCTCAACGCCGCCGTCACCGCCAGCCTCGAAATCGCGGACGAGGCCGACCTCAAGAGCCGCTTCGTGCTGGCCGACAGCTTCGAGGTCGGCACCGCCCCCGCCCAGCGCGCCTTCGTGCACGCCCAGCTGCGCCTGCTCTCGGGCCGCTCGCCCGAGGCCAAGAAAGACCTGTCCGAGCGCGTGGCCGGGGTGCTGCGCCGCCTCGCGCCCAAACCCGCGGGCGTGATGGTGCAGCTGAGCGTGGAGGTCGTCGACATGGACCGCGGCTCGTACGTCAAAGAGCGGCTCTGAGCCGCAGGCCACGCCTCGCATATTGAATGAAATAAGGCTCCAGCGCTTACCTGACAAGCGCGAGCAGCTCCTTTTTTGATAGTCAGCACCGCCTCTGCCGTCCGCCCGCGCTGCCCCCGCTGCCTGCGCGCGCACAGCGCCTGCCTCTGCCGCTGGGCCACGCCCGTGGCGCACCCGGTCGAAGTGCTGATCCTGCAGCACCCGCTGGAGGTGCACGAGGCCAAGGGCACGGCGCGCCTGCTGCACCTGAGCCTGCCGCGCAGCCGCATGGCGGTGGGCGAAACGTTTGGCGCAGAGGCCCTGCACGCCCTGCTGACCGCGCCGTTCGACACCCGGTCCGCCGCGCCCCGCGCCGTACTGCTCTACCCTGCCTCGCCGCACGATGCGGCCCTGGGCCTTCCCGCGCCGCCCGCGCTCGACCCCGCCTGGCTGCAGGCGCCCGAGCGGCTGCGCCTGGTCGTGCTCGACGGCACCTGGCGCAAAAGCCGCAAGATGCTGCACCTCAACCCGGCTCTGCAGCGTCTGCCGCGCCTGCCGCTGGTGCATCCCCCGGCCTCGCGCTACGCCACCCTCCGCAAAGCCCACCAGCCCCACCAGCTCTCGACGCTGGAAGCCACCTGTGCGGCGTTGGCGCAACTGGAGGGCCACCGGGAAACGTTCGCCCCCCTGCTCCGGGCGTTCGACGGATTTGTAGCGCTGCAAGCAACTTGGCAGAGCCGGTAGCCGCTGGGCGGCATCACACCGTTGCGGCGCCTTGTCCTGGCAGCCCTGCCGCCACGTCGCGGAACGCCGCCAGTGCAGCCTCCAGGTGCTCGATGATTTCCTGCTGCAGCACCTCGGGAGGCGGCAGGTCCTGCAGGTTGTCCAGGCTGTCGTCCTTGAGCCAGAAAATGTCCAGGCTCGCCTTGTCCCGCGCCACCAGATCGGCATGGCTGTAGAACTTGAAACGCTCCGTTTCCACCCGCTCGTGGCGGTTGTGCGGGCGGTAGCAGGCAATGAAGTCGCGCAGGTCTTCGAACTTGAGCGGCCGCGTCTTGAGCGTGAAATGCTGATTCGTGCGCAGATCGTAAAACCACACGCCCTGGGTCTGCGTGCGGCCATCCTTGGGCTTGGCATCAAAAAACACCACGTTGGCCTTCACGCCCTGGGCATAGAAGATGCCCGTAGGCAGCCGCAGCACGGTGTGCACGTCGCAGGTTTCCAGCAGCTTCCTGCGAATCCGTTCGCCCGCACCGCCCTCGAACAGCACGTTGTCGGGCGGCACCACCGCCGCCTTGCCCGTCACCTTGAGCAGGCTCACGATGTGCTGCAAAAAGTTCAGCTGCTTGTTGCTGGTGGTCTCCCAGAAGTCCTGGCGTTGATAGGTCAGCGCGTCGCGGTCTTCCTCACCTTCGGCGTTGGTGATGGTCATGCTGCTTTTCTTGCCAAACGGCGGGTTCGCCAGCACGTAATCGACCCGCACGCTGGGCTCAGCAATCAGCGCATCGGCGCGCTCCACCGCCGGCTCACCCACCAGTTCGCCAATGTTGTGCAAGAACAAATTCATCAGGCACAGGCGGCGCGTGCCAGGCACGATCTCGTTGCCCTGAAAAGTCTCGTCGCGCAAAAACGCTTTTTGCCGGGCGTTGAGGCGGGGCGCCTCGTAGCCCAGCCATTCGGCGTTTTGCCGGACCCACTCGCCCGTGCCGCAGGACGGGTCGGCAATGGTCTTGAGCGGCTTGGGCCGCATGCAGGCCACCATGGCCTGGATGAGCGCGCGCGGCGTGAAGTACTGGCCCGCACCGCTCTTGGTGTCCTCGGCGTTCTTTTGCAGAAGGCCCTCATACAGGTCGCCCTTGGTGTCGGCGTCCATGCCGACCCAGCTCTCGGCGTCAATCAGCTGCACCAGGCGGCTGAGCTTGGCCGGGTCCTGGATCTTGTTTTGCGCCTTGAAGAAAATCGCACCCAGCATGCCGCCCTCCTGCCCCAGCCGGTGCAGCGTAGCCAGGTACTGCGCCTCCAGCGGTTCGCCGGTTTGGCGGCGCAGCGCATCCCAGTCGTAGCTGGGCGGAATGCGCGCATCGCGGTTGTAGGGCGGCCGCGCATATTCATGCGCCATCTTCAGGAACAGCAGATAGGTCAGCTGCTCAAGATAGTCGCCATAACCCACGCCGTCGTCGCGCAGCGTGTGGCAGAAATTCCAGACTTTCTGGATCAGGGAGGATGTGTTCATGTTGGATCCGGGGAGGGCGCCGCGTTGGGCGAGCTGAGCTCCGCCTCAATGGTTTCAATGCTGGGCAGCACGCTTTGCAGACTGGCTGGCAAGGCGCGGGTCAGTTCGTAGCTGGCTATGCCAATGGGTTTGTCGATGCCGCGCAGCGCGTATTCGGCCAGCACGCTGTCCTTGTTCTGGCACAGCATCAGCCCGATGGTGGGGGCGTCGCTGTCGTGGCGCAGCGTGTCGTCCACCACATTGCAATAGAAGTTCAGCTTGCCCGCAAACTCGGGTTTGAAGTCGCCACGCTTGAGCTCAATCATCACAAAGGCGCGCAGCTTGAGGTGGTAGAAAAGTAGGTCGATGTAGAAATCGTTTTCGCCCACCGTCAATGGGTATTGACGGCCCACGAAGGCAAAGCCCTGGCCCAGTTCCAGCAAGAACTTTTCAAGATGGGCCACCAGGCTGGTTTCCAGCTCGCGCTCGCGGAAGCTGGCTTCCAGCGTGAGGAAGTCGAAGATGTAGGGGTCTTTCAGCGCCTGCTGCACCAGGTCAGACTGCGGCGCGGGCAGGCGGTCGGCAAAGTTGTTGACCAGGGCGCCCTGGCGCAGATGGGCGCCGCCCTGGATCTGCGCCTGTAGCACGCTCCGGCTCCAGCCCTGGGCCACCGTCTGCGCCATATACCAGTGCCGGGTGGGTGCGTCTTTCACCGCCTGCAGCAGCACCGCGTGGTGACCCCAGGGCACCTGCCACAGCACACTCCCATCGCCGCCCAAATTTGCCACAGCCTGTGGCGACAAAGCGGCCTCACGGGCCGCGCCAGGCAATTTCGCCACAGCCTGTGGCGCAAATTCCAGAGGCCGGGGGTAGGCCCGGGCGAACGCCACCATGCGGTCGAGGTTGCGGGTAGAAAAGCCCTTGAGCTCGGGCAGTGCGTTGGCCAGGTCCTGCGCCAGCCGCGGGATCACCGCCGCGCCCCAGCCCGCTTGCTGCCGGCGCTGAGCGAGCAGGCAGCCCACCTGCCAGTACAAGTGCACCAGCTCGGCATTGACCGCCAGCACGGCCTGCACCCCTGCGGCAACTCCGGTAGGCCCGTGGTGTCCGGCGCCACGGGTTCGGGGCATTTGGCTTGCCCGTCTTTGGGCGGTGTTTTGCCTTGGGCTTCGAATTTGGCCGGTTGCCGGGCCTGCCAGCGGGCGCGGCGCTCGGTGAGGATGCGCTCCAGCAGTTGCGCGCCCGACTCGGCCGGGACGTGGCGGGCGCGCCAGTCCGCCGTCAGCGCGCCCTCGACAGCCGCCTTGAGCAGCGACTGGCGGTATTGCGTGAGCTTCTTTTGAGCCGCCTTCAGCTCGGACACGCCGGCGTCGAGGTCGGACAGGAGTTCTTCAAGCTTGGTGACGATGCGGGTTTGTTCGGCGGCGGGTGGGCGCGGGGCGGCACGTTGTGTGGACGATCCGACCCAGGGTACTGAATGAAGCGGGTTGACAAGCCAGTCAACCGAATCGGCGCCAGCCACGGTGCAACCCTCAGAGCTGCCGGATGGCGTTGCGGAGAAGTGCAGCGTGGCATGGCGCCGAGCGTGGGGAGATTTTCCCCACCGAATTTTCAACTGAGGGCACCCAGGGGGTGTTCAAGCTCCAAGTGCCCTTCGGACGCAGGCGCGGGCATGGCACGGCCCTTCCCTACCAAGAGGTCCCCGCGGTCCACGACCCCAGAGACTGCGCGCCATGCCCCCGCCTGCGGCCCGGTGGGCGCTCAGAAGGTGTGGCGGAAACCGACTTCGTAGCCGGTCACGTTGTCGCCATTGGCGATCGTGGGGCTGGCCAGGGACGACGACGACACGGCCAGACCGCGCTTGGCTGCGCCGTCGTTGCTGACGCGCGCGACGGTGCCATAGACCTGGCTGCGCTTGGACAGGTTGTAGCCGTAGCCGATCGCGAACTTTTGCGAGTCGGCATCGGCCACGTCCTTGCGCTTGAAGTTGTTGTAGGCCACGCGCAGCTCACCCTGGCCCAGGGGCACGGTGGCGCCCAGGCCGAACAGATCGACGCGGCGGCCGTTGCCACGCTCGGTGGCGAACAGGACCATCGGCTTGACCATGCCCAGGTTGTACGAGGCGCCGATGTTGGTGGACTTGTAATTCACGCCGTCGGTGGCCGGGCCACCGCGCACCGTGCCCAGGCCCAGGGCCACATTCAGCGCGCCGGCGGCGTAGCCCAGGCGCAGCGCCATCGAGTTGCCCTGCGTGTCGTTGGCCTGGTTGGAGGGCTTTTCGCCGAAGGCGTACTGCGCCTGGCCGTAGAAGCCGCCCATCTTGGGCAGCAGGTAGTTCACGCCGTTGCTGGCGCGCTTGGGCGCGCTGCCTTCGGGGGTGCCGTCTGCTTTGCTGTCCACGAGGTTCGAGCCGCCGTTGCCGCCGACGCCGGCGTCGCCGAACGGGTCGAAGGCTTCGATGTTCAGGTAGGCGGGCGATTTGTCGCGGCCCAGGCGCACTTCACCGAAGTTGCCCGACAGGCTCACCGTGGAGCGGCGATCGAACTTGAACGCGCTGGACGTTCCGTTGTCCACCGCGAGGCCGCCTTCGAGCCAGAAACCCGCCTTCAGGCCGCCGCCCAGGTCTTCCGTGCCGCGAAAGCCCAGGCGGCTGCTGGACTGGCCGCCGCTGGACAGGCCGGTGATGCTGTTGGTGCTGCTGGACATGCGTGCCACCGAGGCATCCAGCACGCCAAACAGGGTCACGCTGGAGGACTGGGCGAAAGCGCCCGTTGCGGCCGTGAGCGCTGCGATGGCAACGAGTGATTTTTTCATGGTGTTCATTTCTTCGATGGAGTGAAAGCACCGGCAGCAGGCTGGGGCAAGACCGCCCTCGCTGCCATCCGGTCGGCCCCTCGCGGCGAGAGGCTCTGGCCATTAGAAGAACTTTGTGTGACATATCGGTGTAAACCTTAGGTTGGCACCCGGGTTCGCACCTCTTCAAGCGCAGAGGCGCCGGCATGCGGGTATGCACGCGCGCGCCAATAAACACAGAAAAAATAGCAATCTGCGCAGTATTCACAAGCGCTGGAGCCCAAACAACCTCAACCCATGGAAGTCCCACAGTGGCCGCCAGCCAGCCGCCCAAGCTGTTCACAAAGGTCCAGGCCTTCGGCACCACAGCGACTGGGGTGGAATCCCTCGGATGGCGATTTGAAGACCGTGGCGCTATGCGCACCCGCAGGCCTTCAGCTGCTCCTTCCCGAGCGAACCAGCGACGGCGTGGCCTGGTAAACCTCGGGGAAAAGCATTTGGAGTTCGTCGATCTTCGGCAGGTCGTTGATCGCTATATAGGGCTGGCTCGGGTGGCGCGTCAGATAGTTCTGGTGGTAGTCCTCGGCCACATAGAAGGGCTTGGACAACTCGACCGTGGTCGCCAGGGGGTGGCTGAAGATTTTGGCCTGGTTCAACTGCGCGATGTAGCCCTTGGCGATGCGTGCCTGGTCGGCATTTTCGGCGAACACGGTCGATCGGTACTGCGTACCGCTGTCAGGGCCCTGGCGATTCAGTTCGGTCGGATCATGTGCCACGGAAAAGTAGATTTGCAGCAGCTTGCCGTAGCTGATCTTCTGCGGGTCGTAGGTGATGCGCACCGACTCGGCATGGCCGGTGCGGCCCGAGCCGACTTCGTTGTAACGCGCGGTCTTGGCTTCGCCGCCGGCATAGCCCGACACGGCGTCGCTCACGCCTTTGACATGCTGGAACACGCCTTGCACACCCCAGAAACAACCGCCTGCGAATATGGCGGTCTCGGTCTGGGCGGTGGTGGGGGCCACCAGGTCAGCGGCGGGTGCTGGCACACGGTGGGCGGTTTCGGCGAACGAAGGCAATCCGTGCCACACCAGTGCGGCGGCAGCCAGCATGCTGGCAGTGAATGCGAGGTGTTTCATAAATGCTTCCGGGGGAAGGATGCGCATGGCGGAGAAAGCGGCCAACGAACATGGACGCTGCATCTGCCAGGCGCCCATGTCGTTGCCTGGGGGCTTAATACTTCATGGGGTCCTTGCCCATGGAGTCTTTTTTCATGCCGTCTTTCGACATGGACCCCTTGGTCATGGGGTCTTTCTTCATGCAGTCCTTGGACATCGAATCCTTGTCCATGGCGCCTTTTTCCATGCAGTCCTTGGACATCGAATCCTTGGCCATGGGGTCTTTCTTCATGCCCTCCTTGGCCATTGAGTCCTTGGCCATTGAGTCCTTGGCCATCCCATCCTTGGCCATGTCCTCTGCAGCGAAAGCCGAGGCGCTGGCGAAAGCGATGCAGGTGGCGAGCAGGGTGGTAGTGAGCTTGTTCATTTGAAGCCTCCAGTTGAGGTTGCGGTTTGCACACAGTTGGCTTGGTTCCATGGAACTTGGCCTCGCGCTTTCTTCGGCAGCCGAGGGGCCGTGAGCGCCTCTCAGCTGCCTCCGAACCAGTTGTAGCCCTGGTCTTCCCAGTAGCCACCGGGATAGGTGTTGGTGACGAACAGGGCCGTGATGTGCTTGGGGTTTTTGTAGCCCAGCTTGGTCGGCATGCGCAGCTTCATCGGAAAGCCGTACTTGGGCGGCAGGGGCTGTCCGTCATAGGTCAGCGTCAACAGCGTCTGCGGGTGCAGTGCGGTGGGCATGTCGATGCTGTTGTAGTAGTCGTCTGCGCATTTGAAGCCGACGTACTTGGCACTGGTATCGGCACCGATGCGGTGCAGGAAGTCGGCAAAACGCACGCCCCCCCATCTGCCGATGGCACTCCAACCTTCCACGCAGATATGGCGTGTGATCTGGTCGGTTTGCGGCATGGCGCGCAGTTCGGCCAGCGTCCAGGCGTGCCTGTCAGCCACCCTGCCGGCCACTTCGAGCCGGTAGCTGGCCTCGTCGACCTGGGGCACTTGGTCTTCGCTGTAGAAGGCATTGAACGGGAACGGGCGGGTGATCTCGGCCTCGGTATAGGTCGGCGCGAGCTGCGTCGGGCTGAAGATCAGCCCCTGCACCTTGTCGTTGAAGCGCGAGATCTTCATGAGCGCGGCTTCCACACTGGCGTTGTCGCTGATGCTGCAGCCTGTGAGCAGCGACAGGCCGCCGAGCGTGAGCGAGCGCTGCAGGAAGGCGCGGCGTGCGGGCTGGTCGAGCTTGCCTGCAATCAGCGAGCGGGCCTCGCGCACCACGGCTTCGCCGTCGATGTCGAGCAATGTGTGGGCTTTGAGGATTTTCATCATGCTCTGGGCGTGCGGCCGCCGAACATCGTGAGCAGGGTGCGGGGCACCAGGGCCACCATCACGAGGTGGACGACAAGAAAAGCAACGATGGCGGCCATGGCGCAGAAGTGGATCCGACGCGCAAACTCGTAGCCGCCCAGCAAATCGCGCAGCATGGGAAATTGCACCGACTTCCACAGCACCAGGCCCGACAGCACGATCACGATCAGGTCGAGCACCACGAACAGGTAGGCCAGTTTCTGCACGTTGTTGTAGTGGCGCGGGTCGGCATGCGAGAGCTTGCCCTGGAGGGCGGCTGACACGTCGTGCAGCAGGCCGCGCGGCGTCACCGGGAAGAATTTGCGGGTCCACCGGCCGCTGACGGTGTTGAGCGCCAGGTACACCAGGCCGTTGCACACCAGCAGCCACATCGCCGCAAAGTGCCACAGCAGCGCGCCGCCCAGCCAGCCGCCGAGTGTGATGACGGCCGGGATGGAGAATGGAAAGAACGGCGACGCGTCGTAGATGCGCCAGCCGCTCATCACCAGGATCACCACGGCCAAGGCATTGAGCCAGTGCGTGATGCGCATCCAGCGCGGATGGATGGGCCGGCCATCGGCCGGGGCGGCCGCAGCGGCAACAGGGGCGGCGACGGTGTGGTTCATGGGGCGGATTGTTGGGCGCACCCCCTGGCCGATGTATCACGCAAAGTTCAATTAATCGTGATAACTCGAAACCGCATATCGCATGAAAATGGCGGCCTATGGCCACCGTCAAGCGCGTATTGATCGTCGAGGACGACCCCCACATTGCGGAGCTTCTGCACATGCATCTGCGCGATGAGGGTTATGCGGTGGAGCACGCCGCCGACGGCCACGCCGGCCTGCGCGAACTCGAGCGCAGCCACTGGGAT
This sequence comes from Acidovorax sp. SRB_24, assembly GCF_012931925.1. Classification (NCBI taxonomy): domain Bacteria; kingdom Pseudomonadati; phylum Pseudomonadota; class Betaproteobacteria; order Burkholderiales; family Comamonadaceae; genus Acidovorax; species Acidovorax sp. SRB_24. The sequence continues at coordinate 5,228 of NZ_MWOM01000021.1, read as the reverse complement.
GCGTTGGTGCTCGACTTGATGCTGCCGGGGATCGACGGTCTCGAAATCTGCCGCCGGGCCCGCGCCATGGCGCGATACACGCCGATCATCATCATCAGCGCACGCTCAAGCGAGGTGCACCGCATCCTCGGCTTGGAGCTGGGCGCAGACGACTATCTGGCCAAGCCTTTCTCGGTGCTGGAGCTGGTGGCCCGTGTCAAGGCGCTGCTGCGGCGTACCGACGCACTGGCCCGCAATGCGCGCATGGAATCGGGCAGTCTGACGCTCGGTGAGCTCGACATCGAGCCCCTGGCACGTGAAGTGCGCGTCGATGGCAAGCTCATTGAGCTCACCCCGCGCGAGTTCGACCTGCTGTACTTCTTCGCCCGCCACCCCGGAAAGGTGTTCTCGCGGCTCGACCTGCTCAACCATGTCTGGGGCTACCAACACGACGGCTACGAGCACACCGTCAACACACACATCAACCGGCTGCGCGCCAAGGTCGAAACCGACCCGGCGCAGCCGCGGCGCATTCTCACGGTGTGGGGCCACGGCTACAAGCTGTCAACCTCTGCCAACGGGGAGGACGCGCCATGATGGCCTGGGCCACCTTGTCGCGGCGGCTGTCGGCCGTGTTCGCGGTGCTGTTGCTGGTGTGCTGCGGCGCGTCGGTCTGGTTGCAGGTGCGCTCCAGCGGCAAGCACGAGCAGGAAGTCATTCAACGCCTGTCGAGCGGCTTGGCAGCGCACATTGCCGAGAATCCCGAGCTGATGCAGCCGGACGGCCTCAACCAGGCAGCGGTGAAAGATCTGTTCGACAAGCTCATGGCCGTCAACCCGAGCGTGGAGGTCTACCTCCTGGGGCTGGACGGCCGCATCGAGGCCCAGGCCGCGCCGCCCGGGCACCTGAAGCGCGACAGGGTCCAACTGGGGCCGATCCGTGCGCTGCTGGCGGGCGGGCCGCTGCCCATCGTCGGCGACGACCCGCGCAGCCTCGACACCTCCAAGGTGTTCAGCGCCGCGCCGCTGCGCATGGCGGGGCGTGACGCGGGCTATGTCTATGTGGTGCTGCAGGGCGAAGACCACGATGCGCTGGTCGCCAACATGACAGCCGATAACGTGCTGCGCACCACGCTCTGGTCGATGGGCCTGGTGGCGCTGCTGGGGCTGCTGGCGGGGCTGGCTGCCTTCCGCCTGATCACCCGGCCGCTGCGCGAGCTGACGGCGGTGGTCCAGCGTTTCGAGACCGAGGGCATTGCCTCGCTGCAAAGCGAGACGCCGCGGCTGGAGCGCCTGTCGCGGGGCGGCGACGAGATCGCTCAACTGGGCCAGGCCTTCGCGCAGATGACGCAGCACCTCGCCGAGCAATGGCGCGAGCTCACGTTGCAGGACCAGCAGCGCCGCGAGCTGTTCGCCAACATCTCGCATGACCTGCGCACGCCCCTCACGTCGCTGCACGGCTATCTCGAAACCTTGCTGCTCAAGGCCGGCACGCTCGACGAGGCGGAACGGCGGCGCTACCTGGAAATCGCGCTGGACCAGAGCCGCAAGGTGGGTCGCCTGGCGCAGGAGGTGTTCGAGCTGGCACGGCTCGAATACGGTGTGGTCAAGCCGGAGAAGGAGAGCTTCGCGCTGGCCGACCTGGTGCAAGACGTGTTCCAGAAGTTTGAGCTGGCGGCCGAGGCGCGCCATCAACGGCTCCATCCCGACATTGCGCCGGGCCTGCCGGTGGTGTCGGCCGACCTCGGCATGATCGAGCGTGTGCTGACCAACCTGCTCGACAACGCCATCCGCCACACCCCGGTGGGGGGTGAAATCGTGGTGCAGTTGCGGGCCCAGAATGCGGGCGTCACGGTGCAGGTGAGCGACACGGGTGCAGGCATTCCGGGCGAGCTGCAGAAGTCACTTTTCATGCGCCCGGTGTTCATGAGCGGCTCGCGCACCGACAGCACCGGTAGCGGCGGGCTGGGCCTGGTGATCGTCAAGCGCATTCTGCAATTGCACGGCAGCGATATCCAGCTGGTGCAGCAGCCCGACAAGGGTGCGGTGTTCCGCTTTCAGCTCGCCAGCGCCGAGGGCTCTTGAGGGGCCTGTGCTCTGATGGCGGCCAGCCATGCCGCTTCAGGTGATGGCGGCGCCGTGGCGACCAGGCGCAGTCACTGCCATGGCGTGGCGGTGGGTGTCACGGCGGCTGAAGCCAGTGGTGTCCAGGGCTTGCTTTTGAGTTGGACGGCTGGGCACAGCTCCCGGTCACATTCGAAATTCCGAAAGGTGGCGACACAGCCAACGCCCCCAAGCGTCCACGGCCCCAGCCTGCTCACACCAGCAGTTCCGCCCCCATCCACCCGCGCAAGCTGTTCAAAAACGCCCACTCCTGCACACGGGCCGCATCTTCCACCCGCACCACGGCCTCGCTCAAGCGCCCTTCGCGCAGTGCGACGGCGCGGCCCACGCCCGGCAGCAGGCCGCAGGAGAGCGGCGGCGTGACCCAGCGGCCGCCGATCCGCATCGCCACGTTGCCGCGCGTGCATTCGGTGATTTCGCCTTCGGCGTTCCACAGCAGGGTATCGAACACGCCGCTCTGCAAGGGCTCGAACGCCGCGTAATGGGCGCGGCGCGTGGTCTTGTAGCGCACGAATTCGCTGTGCGCCTCGTCCAACGGGCGATCGGCCAGTTGCAGGCGCACGGGCTCCAGCGTGGCTTGCATGGCAAAGGCTTCGGCGCGCGGCGTGCCTGCGGCGCCGAGCAAGAGGCGCACACGCCACAGACCCTGCGGGTGGGCTTGCGCCAGTGCCTGCAGGCACTGCTCTACCCGCACAGCCGCCCACGCATAGCCAAAATGCGCGGCGGCGTCCTGCAGGCGCGCCAGGTGGTCTGCCAGGTTGCGCAGCTGGCCGCCGTCCAGCGCCAGGGTTTCGAGCAGGTCAAACGGCTGGCTGGCGCGCTCCACAAACGCGCGCTTGTGGCGCCATTCGTTCCATTCGGCATCCGGCTCGGCGCCCGAGGTGATACCGCTGCCGATGCCGCAGCGCGCCTGGCCGTCCTTGAGCACCACGGTGCGGATCGGCACGTTGAAGGTGGCGCGGATGCCGCCCTGGCCAACCTGACCATCGGGCCGCACCACGCCCACGGCGCCGCAGTAGATGCCGCGCGGCCCGGCCTCCAGCGCGTGGATGGCCTGCATGGCGCGCACCTTGGGCGCGCCGGTGATGGAGCCGCAGGGGAACAGCGCGCCAAACACATCGGCCAGCTGCGTGCCGGGCCGCGTGCGCGCCTGCACGTCGGAGGTCATCTGCCACACCGCGGGCAGGGCCTCGGTGTGGAACAGCCGGGGCACCTGCACGCTGAAGGGCTGGGCGATGCGCGAGAGGTCGTTGCGCAGCAGGTCCACGATCATGACGTTTTCAGCGCGCTCTTTGGGGCTGGCGCGCAGTGCGGCGGCGTTGGCGGCGTCCTGCTCGGGCGTGGCGCCGCGCGGGGCCGTGCCCTTCATGGGGCGGGTGAGGATGTGGCCATCCCCGGCGCCGCTGCGCCAGTCGAAGAACAGCTCGGGCGAGACCGACAGCACCTGCTCATCGCCCATGTCGAGGTAGGCCGCGTAGCCGCCGGGCTGCGCGCGCTGCAGCGCGCCGAACAGCGCGCGCGCGGGCTCGGCGCCGCCGCCGTGCAGCGCGGCCAGCAGGGGCGCGGTGTAGTTGACCTGGTAGTACTCGCCGCGGGCGATGGCCTGGTGGATGGCGCCGAGCGCGGCATTGAAGTGCGCGCGCTCGGGGCCGGGCTGCCAGCGCAGTTCGGGCGCGTCCTCGACCAGCGCAGCCTCGGGCCAGGGCAGTGCTGCATCGTAGACGGCAAACCAGGCCAGCGGGCCGTCTGCGGCGTGGGTCTGGAATGCAGGGTCGAAGGCCGGCGCGGCCTCGTAGCGCAGCGCGCCCACGCACCAGGCGCCTTGCGCGGCAGCGGCCTGCACGGCGTCGAGCACGGCGCGCACCTCGCGCGGCGCGTGCGCCAGCAGCAGTGCACGCGGCGTGCCAAAGGCGTGGCGCAGGCGCGGCGCAGTGCGGTCCAGAGGGTCCGAGAAGTCAATCAGTGCGGTAATGGTCAAATCGGCCTCTAACGCTTATGGGGCAAGCGCTGACAGCTATTGAAAAGAGAGTTTCGGGTGTGCGCCACCCTCGCCCGGTCGCTTACGCGGCGCCCAGGTGCGGCACCAGGCCGGCCGTGGGCTGGCCGCTTTTCAGCGCGGCGGTGAAGGCCAGCATGCGGTCGATCGGCAGGCGCGCGCGCGGGATGATGGCCGGATCGACGTGGATGGCATTGCTGCCTGTCTCGAGCACCTGCGCCACGCCGGCGAGGCCGTTCATCGCCATCCACGGGCAGTGGGCGCAGCTCTTGCAGGTGGCGCTGTTGCCGGCGGTGGGCGCCTCGATGAAGACCTTGCCGGGGTTCAGCGTGCGCAGCTTGTGCATCATGCCGTTGTCGGTGGCGACGATGAACTCGCGCGCGTCCATCTCCTGGGCGGCCCTGAGGATGCCCGAGGTGGAACCCACGGCGTCGGCCAGGGCGATCACGTCGGCGGGCGACTCGGGGTGGACCAGCACCTTGGCGAGCGGGTGCTCCTGCTTGAGGGCCTCCAGCTCGAAGGCCTTGAACTCGTCGTGCACGATGCAGGCGCCGTTCCACATCACCATGTCGGCGCCGGTCTCGCGGCGGATGTAGTCGCCCAGGTGGCGGTCGGGCGCCCACAGGATCTTGTGGCCCTGGTCCTTGAGGGCGCGCACGATGTCGAGCGCGCAGCTCGACGTGACGAGCCAGTCGGCGCGCGCCTTCACGGCCGCGCTGGTGTTGGCGTAGACGACCACGGTGCGGTCGGGGTGCGCGTCGCAAAACGCGCTGAATTCATCGATCGGGCAGCCCAGGTCGAGCGAGCAGGTCGCGTCCAGGTCCGGCATGAGCACGGTTTTCTCGGGCGAGAGGATCTTGGCCGTCTCGCCCATGAAGCGCACGCCCGAGACGACCAGCGTCTGCGCGGCATGGTCGCGGCCAAAGCGCGCCATCTCCAGCGAGTCGCTGACGATGCCGCCGGTCTCTTCGGCCAGGTCCTGCAGGTCGGGGTGCACGTAGTAGTGCGAGACCATGACCGCGTTCTTTTCTTTCAACAGCCCGCGGATCCTGTCCTTGAGCGCCGCGCGCTCGGTGGGCGTGGGCTCGGCGGGCACGCGCGCCCAGGCGTGCTTGGTGCTGCAGACCGTG
>NZ_MWOM01000108.1:6362-7399 GCF_012931925.1 Acidovorax sp. SRB_24 | reverse complement strand
CAGCACCTCGGCCCCGGCCGCGCGCAGCACTTGGCCGGCGCCCGCGCGCGGCGCCGGATCGCGGCGGTTGGCGCGCGCCATCCACGTGAACTGCAGGCCCAGCGGCAGCGTCCAGCCCAGGGCCAGCAGCACGGCGCCGGCCAGCGCCCACCCGGGCGAATCGGGCAGGCACCAGAACAGCCACGCGGCCACGGCCAGCGCGGTGCCCAGGACCCCGAGCTGTTGGATGCGGGCGATCATGGAGGCGGCAGGAGCGGCATGCGCGCATTGTGCCGCCCGGGCGGCGGGCCTGTGCAGAGCGCCGGCGGCGGTCTCTGCGTGCGCCGGCAGGGCCGTTCCTGTCACCTGCGGGACGCTGCGGAGCGCTCCCCCGGGACAAGCCCCCTAGCCAGCCGGCGCCGCGCGGTCCAACAATCGCACCCGCCGCCCCGTGCCAAGGCGGCACGCTCCCTTCCAGAAACCCAGGACACCGCATGGACAAGATCTGGCTGAAGAACTACCTCGAAGGCACGCCGCACGCTCGCGCCGAGCCAGGCCACGCTCGATTCGACCGCTTTCCTGCAGTACACGGGCGGCACCACCGGGCGGTCCAAGGGCGCGGTGCTGACGCACCGCAACATCATCGCCGCCAAGCTGCAGGCCGAGGCCTGGTTCCAGCCCGCGCTGGCCCGGCTGGGCGACCCGACGCGCGCCAACAACATCGCCGCGCTGCCGCTCTACCATATCTTTGCGCTCACGCTGTGCCTGCTGACGATCCGCCAGGGCTCGCACCTGACGCTGATCCCGAACCCGCGCGACATCCCGAAATTCGTCGACGTGCTCAAGAAGCGCCCCTTCCATACGCTGCCGGCCGTCAACACGCTGTTCAATGCGCTGCTGCAAAACGCGCAGTTCCGCGCGCTGGACTTCTCGCCGCTGTGCCTGGCGCAGGCCGGCGGCATGGCGGCCTCCGAAGGCACGGCGCGCCAGTGGAAGGCGACGGGCCGCACCATGCTTGAGGGCTGGGGCATGAGCGAGACCTGCGCCATCGGCACCAA
>NZ_MWOM01000108.1:0-6274 GCF_012931925.1 Acidovorax sp. SRB_24 | reverse complement strand
CAGGGCTACACGCGCATCATCGACCGCAAGAAGGACATGATCCTGGTCAGCGGCTTCAACGTCTTTCCGAGCGAGGTCGAGAATGTGGTCTCGCTGTGCCCGGGCGTGCTCGAATGCGCGGCGATCGGCGTGGCCGACGACACGCAGGGCGAGGCCATCAAGGTGTTCGTGGTGCGCAGCGACCCGGCGCTGACCGAGGAGGCGGTGGTGCGGCACTGCCACGACCACCTGACGGGCTACAAACGCCCCCGGCACATCGAGTTCCGCGACGACCTGCCCAAGAGCAACGTCGGCAAGGTGCTGCGGCGCCAGCTGCGCACGGCCGCCTGACCGACCCTTACTATGGAATGAATCGCTGATGACGCAGACTGCACAAGCGCTTGCGCCCGAAATCACCATCTTGGAACGCGGTTGGCTGTCGGCCAACAGCATCGTCTTTGCCGGCGCCCGCTCGGGCACGGCCGTGGTCGACACCGGCTACTGCGCGCACGCCGCGCAGACCGTGGCGCTGGTGGACGCGACCCTGGGCGGGCGGCCGCTCGCGCGCATCCTCAACACCCACCTGCACAGCGACCACTGCGGCGGCAACGCCGCGCTGCAGGCCGCGTGGCCGGGCGCGCAGACCGCGATTCCCCCGGGCCAGGCGGCGCACGTGCGCCACTGGGACCCGTATGCGCTCAGCTACGCGCCCACCGGCCAGGAGTGCCCGCGGTTCCGCTTCGACGGCCTGCTGCAGCCGGGCACCGAAGTCGTGCTCGGCGACCGCCCGTGGCAGGTGCACGCCGCCCCGGGCCACGACCCGCATTCGGTCGTGCTGTTCGAGCCGCAGGACGCGCTGCTGATCTCGGCCGACGCGCTGTGGGAGAACGGCTTCGGCGTCGTCTTCCCCGAACTCGAAGGCGAGGACGCGTTTGCCTCGGTCGGCGCCACGCTCGACCTGATCGAGCGCCTGGCGCCGCGCACCGTCATCCCCGGCCACGGCCCGGTGTTCCACGGCGTGCCGCGCGCGTTGGAAGTGGCGCGCCGGCGCCTCGACGGCTTCGTGCGCGAGCCGCGCCGCCACGCGCTCTACGCGGCCAAGGTGCTGCTCAAGTACAAGCTGCTCGAATGGCAGCAGATTTCGCTCGCCGACCTGCAGGGCTGGACCACGGCCACGCCCTATTTCGGCCTGCTGCACGCGCGCCACTTTGGCGACGAGGCGCCAGGGCCGTGGCTGCTGCGCCTGGTCGCCGAGCTGGTGCGCAGCGGCGCCGCCACGCGCCAGGGGGACACGCTGCACAACGCATGAGCGCGTGCTGCGGCGGCCTTAAAAACATGAAAAATGGCATAAAACCCTTGCTGAATAAGCGCCTGCAGCTACACAACCCATAGCAAAATAAAGCCGGCACCGGGGCCAGGAGCTGCCCCGTTGCCGCGCCCGGCGCCCGAGAATTGCACCTTCCCGCGCCACCCGCCAGCCCTGGAAGGCACACACATGGCCCTGCCGTTTTTCCAAGCCCGCTTCGCCCTGTTCCTGCGCAGCCGCCGTGCGCTGCGGCATTTCCGGCGGCGCCTGATGCTCGAGTCGCTCGACACGCGCGGGCACGCCGTGCCGGTGCCGCAGGCGCTGTCGCAGGCGCTGCGCCAGGCCAGCGAAGACGGCGCCGCCGCAGTGCTGGCGCGCGCCGGCAGCCACGACGGCGGCCTGACCGAGGCCGAGGCCGGCGCCATCCGCGCGCGGGTCGGCCCCAACGAGGTCGAGCACGAAAAACCCCTGCCCGCCTGGCTGCACCTGTGGCATTGTTACCAGAACCCGTTCAACCTGCTGCTGACGGCGCTGGCCGTCATCTCGTGGCTCACCCACGACGCCAAGGCCACCGTGGTGATCGGCAGCATGGTGGTGCTGTCCACGCTGATGCGCTTTGTCCAGGAGGGCCGCTCGCACCGCGCGGCCGAGCGGCTCAAGGCCCTGGTCAGCAACACGGCGACGGTGCTGCGCCGCAGCGACGACGGCACCAGCGCGCAGCAGGAGCTGCCCATCGCCCAGCTCGTGCCGGGCGACCTGATCGTGCTGTCGGCCGGCGACATGATCCCGGCCGACTGCCGCGTGCTGGTGGCCAAGGACCTGTTCGTCAGCCAGGCGGCCATGACGGGCGAATCGCTGCCGGTCGAAAAGCACGCCGTGCGCCAAGGCGCCAGCGACAGCGTGCTCGACGCCGCCAACCTGCTGTTCATGGGCACCAACGTGGTCTCGGGCGCGGCCACGGCGCTGGTGCTGGCCACGGGCAACCGCACCTATTTCGGCACCATCGCCACGCGCGTCACGGCGGTCGAGCGCACGCCCACGGCCTTCCAGGCGGGCGTGAACAGCGTCAGCTGGCTGCTGATCCGCTTTGCGCTGGTCATGGTTCCCATCGTGTTCCTCATCAACGGCTACACCAAGGGCGACTGGACCGAGGCCTTCCTGTTCGCGCTCTCGGTGGCCGTGGGCCTGACGCCCGAGATGCTGCCGATGATCGTGACCTCGACGCTGGCCAAGGGCGCCGTGCTGCTGTCGCGCAAGAAGGTCGTCGTCAAGCGGCTCGACGCGATCCAGAACTTCGGCGCCATGGATGTGCTGTGCACCGACAAGACCGGCACGCTGACGCAGGACAAGATCGTGCTCGAGCGCCACACCAACGTGTTTGGCGCCACCTCGGACGAGGTGCTCAAGTTCGCCTTCCTCAACAGCCACTACCAGACCGGGCTGAAGAACCTGCTCGACCGCGCCGTGCTCGACCACCTGGAGCTGCGCACCGAGCTGCGCCTGGCACAGGACTACCGCAAGGTCGATGAAATCCCGTTCGACTTCCAGCGTCGGCGCATGTCGGTGGTGGTGTCCGAACGCGACGACCACCACGAGCTGATCTGCAAGGGTGCGGTCGAAGAGGTGCTGGCCGCCTGCAGCCAGATCCAGGACGGCGCGCAGGTGCTGCCGCTCGACGCCGCGCTGCTCGCGCGCGTGCAGGCCGTGACCGCCGCGCTCAACCACGAGGGCCTGCGCGTGGTCGCCGTGGCCGCCAAGGAGGTGCCGCCGGACAAAACGGTGTACAGCGTGGCCGACGAGGCGGCGCTCACGCTGATCGGCTACATCGCCTTCCTCGACCCGCCCAAGGAATCGAGCGCCCCGGCGCTGCAGGCGCTGGCCGAGCACGGCGTGGCCGTGAAGGTGCTGACCGGCGACAACGACCTGGTGGCGGCCAAGATCTGCCGCGACGTCGGCCTGCCCATCGACGGTGTGGTGCTGGGCGCGCAGATCGAAGACCTCGACGAGGCCGGTCTGCGCCGGCTGGTGGAGCAGCACAACCTGTTTGCCAAGCTCACGCCGCTGCACAAGGAGCGCATCGTGCGCGCGCTGCGCGCCAATGGGCACATCGTCGGCTTCATGGGCGACGGCATCAACGACGCGCCCGCGCTGCGCGCCGCCGACATCGGCATCAGCGTGGACAGCGCGGTCGACATCGCCAAGGAGGCGGCCGACATCATCCTGCTCGAAAAGAGCCTGATGGTGCTCGAAGAGGGCGTGGTCGAAGGGCGCAAGACCTTCAGCAACATGCTCAAGTACATCCGCATGACGGCCAGCTCGAACTTCGGCAACGTGTTCTCGGTGCTGGTGGCCAGTGCGTTCCTGCCCTTCCTGCCCATGCTGCCGATCCAGCTGCTGGTGCAGAACCTGCTCTACGACATCTCGCAGATCGCGATCCCGTTCGACAACGTCGATGACGAGCTGGTGCGCCAGCCGCTGCGCTGGAACCCGCAGGACCTGGGGCGCTTCATGGTGTTCTTCGGCCCGATCAGCTCGGTGTTCGACCTGCTCACCTTCGCGCTGATGTGGTGGGTGTTCCAGGCCCAGACGCTGGCGCAGCAAACGCTGTTCCAGTCGGGCTGGTTCGTTGTCGGCCTGCTCACGCAGACGCTGATCGTGCACATGATCCGCACGCCCAAGCTGCCTTTCCTGCAGAGCCGCGCCGCCTGGCCGCTGCTGGGCATGACGCTGGCGGTGATGGCGGTGGGCATCTTCCTGCCCATGGGTCCGCTGGCCGGCTACTTCAAGCTGCAGGCGCTGCCGCTGCCCTACTTTGGCTGGCTGGTGGCGATCTTGCTGGGCTACGCCACGCTGACCACGGTGCTCAAGCGCGTGTACATCCGCCGCTTCGGCTGGCAGTGAGCCGCGGCGCGCGGGCCGCGCCAGGGTTTTCCGTCAAATCGGCCACAAACGCTGATGCAGCAATCGATTGCAGCTCACTTTTTTGATGATCCTGCTGCGCGCGGTCACGGCCGCAGCGCCGGCAGCGCGCTGGGCACGGGCTCGACGCCCGGCGTGATGGGCGCGTCGCGCGCGATGCGGCCGTCCACCAGCTCGACCAGCCGGTCGCAGCGCGCGGCCAGGCGCGGGTCGTGCGTGACGACGACGAACGCGGTGCCGCGCTCGGCGTGGATGCGGCGCAGCAGCGCAAACACCTCGGCCGACGCGGCGGTGTCGAGGTTGCCCGTGGGCTCGTCGGCCAGCACCAGCGCCGGCTCCATGACCAGCGCGCGCGCGATCGCCACGCGCTGCTGCATGCCGCCCGAGAGCTGGCCGGGGCGCTTGTCCATGGCCTGGGCCAGGCCCACGGCAGCGAGCAGGCCGCGCGCGCGCTCGCGCTGCACGGCGCTCACACGGCCCTCGCCCATCAGCGCTGGCAGCGTGACGTTCTCCAGCGCCGAAAACGCCGGCAGCAGGTGGTGAAACTGGAACACGAAGCCCAGCGTGTGGCGCCGGCGCAGCGTGAGCGCGGCGTCATCGAGGCCCTGCACCGGCGCGCCCTGCAGCCGGTAGCTGCCGGACGTCATCGGTTCGAGCAGGCCCAGGATGTTGAGCAGCGTGCTCTTGCCCGAGCCCGAGGGCCCCATCAGCGCAATGAACTCGCCGGCCTGCACGCGCAGGTCGAGCCCGTGCAGCACCTCGGCCTCGCTCGGCTGGCCGAGGTTGTAGCTTTTCTTGACCGCGTCGAGCGCGATCAGCTCGGCGCCCGGGGTGGCGCCCGCGGCGGGGGCGGTGGCAGGGGCGGCGCTCACAGTCGGATGGCCTGCGCCGGGTCGAGCTGGGCGGCGCGCCGCGCGGGCGCGATGGCGGCGAGCACGCCGCACACCGTGGCCAGCAGCGCCACGCGCAGCGCAGTGTCCAGCGGCAGGTGGATATGGAACAGCGGCAGACCGTCGGAGCCGCGCACAAAACCCGTGAACACCCCGATCAGCGCCACCGCCAGCAGCAGGCCCAGCACCGAGCCCACCGCCCCGACGACCGCGCCCTGCACCAGGAACAGGCGCATCACCTGGCCGCGCGTGGCGCCCATGGCGCGCAGGATGCCGATCTCGCGGCGCTTTTGCACCACCGTCACCACCAGCACGCTGGCAATGCCCAGCACCACCACGGCCAGCACCACGCCGCGGATGATGGCGGTGCTGACCGACTGCGCGTTGAGCGCCGACACCAGCTGCGCATTGTTCTCCTGCCAGCTCTCGGCCTTGACCGGGAACTGCGTGCGCAGCGCCGCGGCCAGGCGCTGCGCCGCCCAGACGTCGTGCAGCGTGAGGTCGAGCTCGGTGGCGCCGCCGGGCAGCGCCAGCAGGTTCTGCGCAGCGCGCAGCGGCACGATGACGGTGCGGCGGTTGAGGTCCTTCACGCCCAGGTCGACCAGGGCCGTCACGCGCAGCGATTCGCTCGAGGTGCCGGTCTGCACCGTCAGGCGGTCGCCCACGCGCACGCCCAGGTCCTGCGCCAGCTCGCGCCCGACGATGGCCTCGCCCGGCGCCAGCCGCGCCGTGCCGCTGACCACCTTGGAGCGCAGGCCGACGACGCGGTCGTAGCGGTCCAGGTCCACGCCCATCAGCGCGATCGACTGCACGGCCTCGCCGCGCAGCGCCAGCCCCGCGCCCGAGACCATGGGTGAGACGCCGGCCACGTTCGGCAGCTTTTCGAGCAGCGGCACCAGCGCCTGCCAGTTGGCGACCGAGCGCAGGCGCTGGGCGCGCGGCTGCGTTTCGGTCAGCACGGTGGCGCCGGGCACGGGCGCGGCGGCGGGCGTGACCCGGTCGTCGGGCGCCTGGAGCGTGAGGTGCGCCTGCGCGCCCAGCGTCTTGGTCAGGGTGCTGGACTGCAGGCCGCTGATCAGCGCCGAGATGTAGGCGATCACCGCCACGCCCGCGGCAACGCCGACGATGATGAGCACGGTCTGCATGCGCCCCTCGCGCAGGAAGCGCAGCGCCACGCGCA
>NZ_MWOM01000006.1:63695-114304 GCF_012931925.1 Acidovorax sp. SRB_24 | reverse complement strand
TGTTGATTTCCACGCAGAAGTGACCCACTAACCCCCAGGATTTCCATCTAAATCTGATCCACGTACTAACCCTAACCTGCTGCTTTGTTAAGCAGCAGGAGACCAGGAGTGATAGACGTGGCAACACTGAGTGTCATCAGGCGCTGGGCCCTGCGAGAGCAGCTGTCCATCCGGGAGATCGCCCGCCGCACGGGCCTCTCGCGCAACACCATCCGCAAGTACCTGCGCGCTGGCGAGGCCGAGCCGCACTATGCCAAGCGGATCAGTCCATCCAAGCTCGATCCCTTCGCCTTGAAGCTCGCCGGCTGGCTCAAGACGGAAGCTGGCCGATCCCGCAAGCAGCGGCGCACCGTCAAGCAGATGTACGTGGATCTGCAGGCCCTGGGCTATCCGGGCTCCTACAACCGCGTTGCGGCCTTTGCCCGCCTCTGGCACGAGCAGCGCCTTTTGGCCCAGCAGACCACTGGCCGCGGCACCTTCGTGCCCCTGGCCTTCGGCCCGGGTGAGGCCTTCCAGTTCGACTGGAGCGAGGACTGGGCTTTTCTCGCCGGCGTGCGCACCAAGCTGCAGGTAGCCCACTTCAAGCTCAGCCACAGCCGAGCGTTCTACCTGCGCGCCTACCCACTGCAGACGCACGAGATGCTGTTCGATGCCCACAACCATGCATTCGCAGTCCTGGGTGGCGTGCCCCGTCGTGGCATCTACGACAACATGCGCACCGCCGTAGACCGGGTGCGCCGTGGCAAGGAGCGCGACGTTAATGCGCGCTTTGCGGCCATGGTCAGCCACTTCCTGTTCGAGGCAGAGTTCTGCAACCCCGCTTCTGGCTGGGAGAAGGGCCAGGTGGAGAAGAACGTGCGCGATGCCCGCCATCGCCTGTGGCAGGTGGTGCCGCCATTCGCAAGCCTGCCCGATCTCAATGCCTGGCTTGAAGAGCGCTGCGTGGCGCTGTGGCACGCGATCGAGCACGGCAAGCTGCCGGGCACCGTCGCGGATGTCTGGGCTCAAGAGAAGGCAGCCTTGATGCCGATGCCCCGGCCCTTCGATGGCTTTGTGGAGCACACCAAGCGAGTCTCGCCCACCTGCCTGGTCCACTTCGAGCGCAATCGCTACAGCGTCCCGGCGCCGTATGCCAATCGGCCGGTGAGCCTGCGGGTCTACGCGGATCGCCTGGTGATTGCCGCCGAAGGCCAGATCGTGTGCGAGCACCAGCGCCTGATCGAGCGTAACCACCATGGTGCGGGTCAGACCGTGTACGACTGGCGCCACTACCTGGCAGTGCTGCAGCGCAAGCCCGGCGCCTTGCGCAATGGAGCTCCCTTCCTGGAACTGCCAGCGGCCTTCAAGCGACTGCAGGCCACCTTGCTCAAGCAACCCGGCGGCGACCGGGAGATGGTGGAGGTACTGGCACTGGTGCTGCACCACGACGAACAGGCTGTGCTCGCTGCAGTGGAGCTGGCCCTGGAGTCGGGAGCTGCCAGCAAGACCCACATCCTGAACGTGCTGCACCGCCTGCTGGATGGTAAGCCCGCTCCAGCACCGGTCACATCGCCGCAGGCCCTCAAGCTGGCGGTGGAACCCCAGGCCAATGTGCTTCGCTACGACCAATTGAGGGAGGTGCGCTATGCGTCATGACCCTGCCATCGCTTCCATCGTGATCATGCTGCGCGAGCTCAAGATGCATGGCATGGCCCAGGCTGTTGCGGAACTGGCCGAACAAGGCGCTCCGGCCTTCGAGGCCGCCCAGCCGATCCTGTCCCAGCTGCTCAAGGCTGAGACCGCCGAGCGGGAAGTGCGCTCGGTGGCCTACCAGTTGAAGGTGGCCAGGTTCCCTGCGTACCGAGACCTGGCTGGCTTTGACTTCGGCCACAGCGAGGTGAACGAAGCTCTGGTGCGGCAGTTGCATCGGTGCGAGTTCCTGGAGAACGCTAACAATGTGGTGCTGGTGGGTGGGCCGGGTACGGGCAAGACCCACATCGCCACAGCCCTCGGGGTGCAAGCCATTGAGCACCATCGTCGCAGGGTGCGGTTCTTCTCCACCGTGGAGTTGGTCAATGCATTGGAGGAGGAGAAGGCCAACGGCAAGAGCGGACAGTTGGCCCACCGCCTGGCCTACGCTGACTTGGTGATCCTCGATGAACTGGGTTACCTGCCGTTCAGTGCTTCAGGGGGCGCGTTGCTGTTCCATCTGTTGTCCAAACTGTACGAGCGCACCAGCGTCGTGATCACCACCAACCTGAGCTTCAGCGAATGGGCCAGTGTGTTCGGAGACGCGAAGATGACCACGGCCCTGCTGGACCGGCTCACGCATCACTGCCATATTCTGGAGACCGGCAACGATAGCTTCCGGTTCAAGAACAGCTCGGCACAACAACCACCACAGACCACCAAGAAGGAGAAGACAGCCAAGAACTTATCCACAACGTGAGCATCGAGTTCACGCAAAAGGGTGGGTCAGATCGCGATGGAAATGGTGGGTCAGGTTTGCGTGGAAATCAACACCCTGGTACAGGCTGTGCTGGCTCACGCCGAGTCGGGCCGAGATGTCGGCCACCTTGTGACCTCGCTCTGTGATCTGCCTGACCGCTTCGGTCTTGAATTCTTCGGGGTATCTCTGGTTACTCATGGCACCTAATATTGGTGCCTCAGGTTTGGGGCTCGAAGGTGTCTACGGATGCAGGGGCGATTCATGTGGGGGCCCTCCTGTGCCCTTGGAGCACTCGAAGCCACCACGGCGAGATCGGAATTCACTCTCGCAGCACGCGCACGTCGATCACCGGAACCATGGTCTCCCACTCCTTTTTTAGTAGCTCGTCGACCCAATCGCCGATCGCATCAATTGCAATACCAAGGTCATACAAGCCCGAGTGGGCCGCAAAGATGGACTCGCGCTTGTCGCCCAGGCTGTGGATGGTCGGGAACGTGCGGACGCGCCACTCACCGAGTGGCGCCGGCTCAGCGCTGATCTCCACATCGATGTTGGCCAGCGCCAGTTGCCAACCAAACGCCAGCAGCAACAATGATGGAACGAAGAGCAGCAAAAGCATCGCGGGTCCAAGGAAACACGCCGCGCAGACATCGAGAAATCTGCACTCCTGTGCCTTGCTGGCAAATCGGTGCAAGAGCGGATTCACCAAGATCGGCACGACGAACGCGAGTCCAGTAAGCACTACGAACTGCAAGATCATCCAGCGCGCACCGATGTCCATGTTAGGGTCCTGCCAGATCAAATGGACCAGCTTCGCGATGACCAACGCGCAAAAGCCAACGATGGTGATGCCAGCCCACCATCCAAAAAGCGGTCGGTCAATACTGTGCCTCAAAAAGTTGCGAAACGAGAAATTCCAGGCGGCGAGCCCACGCGTCACAACCAGACCCACCGAGAGCAGGAGTTGCGACGTCAAAAGCCCCACTGATGCCTCATCCCCCGCAGAACGCAGCACCAGTAACCGGTCGCTTCTGATCCGCGCCAAGCGCATATCCTGCAGGACCCCCTGGGTGAACGACTGATAGCTGTCAAAGTAGCGATTCAAGATCCAGAACCCGAAAGTCCACAGGACCAGCACAAAGAGCCATGACAGTGCAAAGTCCAGACCGGCCGGAGCTCCGTATTGAACGGCAGCGATTGGCCCGTAAGCTATCGCCGCTGCGATCGCACCAAACCGCGCGCCACTGAGGGTTTCGCTGTAATGGCGCCGCTGCCCCACGAGAAATGGGGTGCCCATGGTGGCAACGCCCGACACTCGCGCGTCCGTTTCCTGGTCGCACATCGCGTGCATCGCAACATTTCCGCCATGGCTGTGGGAAATGACAAATCGCCGCTCATACTCACCGAGCCTGGGATGGGTTTGACGCAGATGCTCGCTTAGGATCTTGGCGCCGCGGCTACGAGCACCGACACTGTTCCGTCCACCCCAGTCCACGGAATCGATCTTGGTGTCGGCTCCAAAACGCGCTCGCAGGCTTGTCGAGAGATTCGAATGCTCTTGCATCCATGGGGCGCCGGCGGCAAAGGTGCCGTGCACAAGGGTGAAGGCAGGTCTCAACTCCATATGCGCGAGTATTCCTGGGATTGCTCCCAAAGGAAAGCTGCACGGAACCGGTCAAATGGCCTAGGTACCATCGGCGGTTGTCTGGCTTGGACCGGCAGAGCGAGACATCGACTGCGGTGAGTTGTTCGCGAGCGGGAGTCCAGGCTGCTCCAGCAGCGAAAGTCTTCGAAGAGGTGGGCAAGGTTTAAAGCTGATTCGACGAAGCTGAAGCGGCATGCGAATGGCTGCTTCGGAGAAAAGGGCCTGACCGCTCAGTGCCCTGAGCACCAGTTCGCAATCGCCGACAGCGGGCGTTCACGATGAAGTCTCACAGCAGCATGCCCCCGACGTCGGCTGTAGATCTGAAACCGGCCGTCGGACCCGCGAGGGCTTTTGCTCCTGGATGACCGCTATGAGGCAGAGACCGTGGGGTCGTCGTGCGACCTTGGCCGACAGCAATCGCTGCGGATCTGCCGTTCGGAAGTACGAAGATGGCTGCCTGCCGCCTCTCGCGCCGGCCTGGAGTACATGACCAGCTACCTCGACGCGCCAGAGCTAGTTTCATCCTCCCAGACTTCATCGAGCCGCCAATGCTTGCGTGCGGCACGCGGCGCGCGACGACGGCGGTGTTCCGATGGCGTGGTGCCGGTTTCGCGAAGGAATACCTTGCGGAATGCCCGCACGTCGGCGTATCCGCTGGCATGCGCGATGTCGGCGACATCTTTCAATGTGACTTCCAGCAGCATCTGCGCACGCTGCATGCGCAGGTGTGTCAGGTATTCCAGGGGTGTTTTTCCCAGATCGCGTGTGAAGTGCCGCAGCAGCGTGCGGCTGCTGGTCGATGCGGCGCCCGCAATGTCTTCCATGCGCACGGGCTGATCGATGTTCAGCCGCATCCATTCGATGGCTTTGCGCAGAACGGAGTCGCCTGTCTTTGCTATCAGACCCTGGCTCGCCATGTCCGTCATCAGCAACTGGCGTTCGCTGTCGAACAGCAGCATGTTGGCCAGCGTGCTCGCAAGGTCCGTAGCGCCAAGGGTGGCCAGCATGCGACAGGTCAATTCGACCTGCTGCGAGGGTGTGGTGCCGCACAGAACGCGCTGATCGAGTGTGAACGGCGCGGTGTGCGAGAGCTGCACATCGGGAAAATCACGCGCGAACCAGGCTTCGTGCGTCCAAGGGACCGAGACCGTGCAGTGGTTCAGGATGCCGGCGCCGGCCAGCAGCCATACGCCCGTGCCTGTTGCCACGACCAGATCACCGGCGGCATGGCGTGCAGCAATCCATGCGCGCGCGCCGCCATGCCCGGCCACGATCTTGCGGGCATGCGGCACGCTGCGCGCATGCAGGGGAGGAATGACAAGCGCACGCGGGCCGGGCCACGGCTGCGGGATGTTCTCCTCGTGCACCGGCCCATAGATCGCCAGGTGAACAGGATCAAGAGCGACAGGCTGGCCCTTGGCATCGATCAGCCGCCAGCGCACAGGCGGATTGCGTTTGCTGCCCGCGCGCATGCGCGCAATGCGATTGGCTGTGAACAGGGTGTCAATGGTGGTGAATAAAGCCCCTGCCATGCAGCTGTCCAGGAGCATCAGATCAATCAATAGCGTCATGCGGATTCAGGGGATGGCGGATCTGGCCCCCTGATTGTCGCAGTTGCGCCTTCTCGAGAGGAAGGGACGGTTGATACGATCCGCTCCACTCAAAAGCTACCAAACAAGAGGAGACAGGAATGGATCGCAGAACATTTAGCAGCGTCATGGGTTTGAGCGCAATGGGCCTCATGCTGCCCGCGCGCGCCGCAGGTCCGTACCCGGATCGACCCATCACTCTCATTGTTCCGTACCCTGCAGGTGGGCCTTCGGATACCGGGGCGCGGCGCCTCTCCGTCGCACTGGGCCAGAAACTGGGTCAGCCGGTGGTGGTAGAGAACATCGCGGGTGCCAGTGGCTCGATCGGCGCACAAAAGCTGTTGCGCAGCGCGCCCAATGGCCTGGCGGTCTTCTACGGTTCGCCCAACGAAACCTTGCTGGCGCCACTGGCGAACCCGGCAGTCCAATACAAATCGAACGAATTCCGCATGGCCTGTTTGTCCACCGTCACACCTTATGTGCTCGTGGGCCGCGGTGCTCTGCCTGCCAACAATATCGACGAACTGGTAAAGCTGGGCCGTTCGAGTGAGAAGCCACTGAGCTTCGGTAGCGTGGGCGTGGGCTCGCAACAGCATCTGGCCGGCGAAAGCATCAAGGCGCGCTCTGGCATGAACATGCTGCACGTTCCGTACAAAGGTGCATCACCTGTCATGAGTGACCTGCTGGGCGGTCAGATCGACTTGGCCGTGATGACGTTCAGCGGCGGCACGCTGGACCTGATCAAGTCAGGCAAGCTCAAGAGCTTGGGTGTGCTGTCAAGCAAACGCGACGCTCTGGCACCAACCCTGCCGACGATCAATGAAGGCGAGTATCTGAAGGATGTGTCGTTCTTTTCATGGGGTGGCATTTTTGTCTTGGCGAAAACGCCCGCATCCATTGTGGAGCGCCTGAACGCTGAGCTGAACGCCGTCAATGCGCTGCCCGAAGTGCGCGCCTCGGCAGAGGCGGCTGGTTCGCGCGTGCCGGAGAGGATGACGCCGGCGGAGTGCGATCGCTTCTACCAGGGCGAAATCGCCAAGTTCCAAGAAATTGCGAAGACTGTGAACTTCGCGGCCTGATTGCCACTGCTGTTTTTCTGAAGCCCGCCATGATCCATGCCGCCAAGCATTACTTTGATTACATGCAGCGTCACGCCGATGCGCTGGTGGCGATTCGCCGCGATATTCACCAGCATCCCGAGCTGGGCTTCGAGGAGCACCGCACCAGCGAACTGGTCGCGCAGCACCTCGAGCGCTGGGGCTATCGTGTCGAACGCGGTATCGCTGGCACAGGGGTCGTCGGGCAACTGGTGTGCGGCGATGGGCCGCGCCGCCTTGGCTTGCGTGCCGACATGGATGCGCTGCCGATTGATGAAAAAACCGGCGTGCCCTATGCCAGTGTGCATGCCGGGATCATGCATGCCTGTGGCCACGACGGCCACACGGCGATGCTGCTCGGTGCCGCACAGTATCTGGCAGAAACCCGCCATTTCAACGGCACGTTGAATCTGATCTTCCAGCCTGCAGAAGAGGGAATGGGCGGCGCGCGACGCATGATCGCGGAAGGGCTGTTCGAGCGCTATCCCTGTGATGCGATCTATGCGCTGCACAACATGCCTGGATACCCGGAGCGGCAGCTGGTGTTTCGCGATGGCGCGACCATGGCCTCTTCCGACTACGCCACCATTGTCGTGTCGGGCGTGGGCGGTCATGGTGCACATCCACATCGCTGCGCCGATCCCATTGTGGCGGCGGCATCCATTGTCATGGCCCTGCAGACCATTGTGGCGCGCAACGTGCCGCCGATGCAGATGGGTGTGGTCACAGTGGGCGCGATTCATGGTGGAAACGCCAACAACGTGGTGCCCGATACCGTCACACTGGAGCTGAGCGTGCGTGCGCTCGACCGCGATGTGCGAGCCCTGCTGGAGCAGCGCGTCAAGGCGCTGGTCGCCGCGCAGGCGCAGAGTTACGGCGTAAAGGCCAGCGTGGATTACCGCCAAGGCTTTCCGGTGCTGGTGAATACCGACGAGGCCACAGCTTTTGCACGTCAGGTGGCGCTGGAGCTGGTCGGCGAATCGCAGGTCACGCTTGACGGTCCGCCGCGCTCAGGTAGCGAGGACTTTGCGTTCATGCTGGAGCAATGTCCGGGTTCGTATCTATTTCTCGGTGCTGGTACGGGAGAGGAGGTTTGCATGGTGCACAACCCGGCATACAACTTCAACGACACTCTATTGACCACCGGGGCCGCGTACTGGTCCTGTCTGACGGAACGCTACCTCGCCGCGGCCTGAGCGGCGTCCGGCGTCGAAAATTTGGCACTATTGTGGCTTGCAAGGCCAGCTTTTCCGCCTTGATGCTGCCAGCGGCCGTAGAGTCGGAGCAGTCCACCAGAATTTTGACGGCACTGCCCGTACGCTGGCGTCAACTTCAGGCTGACGGCGGTCGTTCGATTTCTTGGAGCCGATGGCCGCTCCGGTCCATACCGGTCATTGAGCAGTCCCCTTGCTGGGTGAACGCTTCCCACCCAATCAGTGCCCCAGCTCGTGAAATTTACTGATCGCCGCTGCGGCCGTCGGTGATCCTGTTCATCGAAAATCGTCAGATGGCAAAGTTGAGGTCAGAGCGGCATCACTGGTGGCCCGTGTGCGTGTCTTGTCCCTGGGCGGGGAGGATGCCAAGACTGGTTGGCTCAAGCCCGATGAGGGTACCGCGCGGATTCCTCCGGCTAGGCTGGGCGTCATAGGCAATGGGCACCACATCAAGCTGGGGCGCAACGATGAGGACACGGTTTGGGACCGTTCTCGCGATCAAATTCTGCCGCTTTTATCGCGCCAAGCTCCTGCTTGGGGAGGAAAAGCATGGCGACACGCATACCGTGGCGGAAATACATTAGCCTGGGGCGCATACACTGAAGGCAACGTTTGCCCTATGGGAGCGAAACATGGAGGTAGTCGCTAGTCATTTGCAGGATGAGGCGGTCCGGAGAAGTCCGGGTCCAGACGCGGACCAGTTCGCGCGCTCTGCGTTCAACCGCTACTATTACGCGACCTTCTTGGAAGTCAAAACCAAGCTGGCTACTTTGCGGCCCGAGTGGGCCAATGAGATGCAGCACGCCGCCATGCCAGAGATTCTGCGAGGGAAGGTTAAGACCGCCCTGACTGTCGGGCGGAAGCAAGCGTCTCGAGCTGATGACCACAAGGTTGCTCAGTTGTGCCAGGACGCCTGCCGTGCCGCTGCGGAATTAGCTGAGCTCCTTGACGAAGGGCGTGTGACCAGAGTGACTGCGGACTACCATCCTGACATCCCAGTGGACTTCGTCCACTCACCAGACTTCGAGCTCAACAAGGTGGGCGTAAAGGTCGCCCGGCACTGGCCGCAGAGGGCCAGAGTGCAGATGCACCTGATTGGCAATGCTTGGAGGCAAATTCATGCCTGACTTCCAAGTCGAGCTGCTCGCAAGACTGGAAGAGGATGGAATTCCAGTAGTCGGGTCGATCATCGAGGACTCTGATGTCAATGGTTTCCACTACGTCAGAGTCGCGGTAACTCGCGATAGCAACAACCTCCAGCAACCCAGCAACCGACGCCTCAACGACTTCAAGGCAACCCTCGCCGCAGAGGGGCGACGCGTCGAGTTTCTTCTTCACGACGCCTCTGGGCTAGACTTGGAAGTAGGCTTGAGAGCAACGCTGCTCTACGCCTTTCCGAACGACCTGCGCAATGTGTTTCTTTCAGCAGACGGGCCAAAGGCTCGCGTTTGGGTCGAACCCAAGCATGCGCTGAACGATGAAGAGGTCAAAAGAATCGAGCAGAAGGCTAGAGACTATCTCGAGGTACTAGGTGTCCAACTGCACAAGCTCGTTGCGACTGGTGACGAAAACCTACCGAGCAACTTCGCGTGCCTTCGAGTTCTTAGGCATGTCGCCCCTGCATCCTTCGACGAACTGAAGGTGGAGCTGGCGAAGAGCTTCACCATTCCCTCTGAGGACTGGCTAAAGCGACGGCTCGACATGCTACGTCGGACGGGCAAGGTAGTCTGGATTGCAGGTGGCTCCTACGCCTGTTCGCTTGACGCCCTGCGAGGACTTGGCTCGGCTCGCGGGAAGAATAGCCCGGACGTCAGGCGTCTTCTTGCATTGGCTCGCCGTGGCCGTTAAGCTGCGTTCTGCGGGAGTCTCAGGCGCGGGTGTGCATCATGCCCATTTGCCAAGACCACGGATAGAAGGAGGCCTGAGAACTGGCTGGGGCTCCTTCGAATCCCCAGCCAGTTCTCAGGCCGCATTACGAAAGCTTTGCTTTGCTAAATGAGACTCCCGCAACCTCTTCTTGATTCTCAGTTCTTCCAATTCTCAAGCTTGGCCGAACTGCTGAAAGCGACGGGCGAATTGGTGCCTCCCTCGGAACAGGTGCAGATGCGCCGAATGGTCGATCGCGGGCTTCCGCCCATAACCTCGCGCGCTGCGCTCTCAGCTATGCTGGGTATCAATCCAGGGCTTATGCACGCGTTCATCACATGGCCGCAGCGCTATTACCGGACCTTTGAAATTCCGAAGGGTAGAAGGGGCGTCCGTCGAATCGACGCTCCCCGGGTTGGCTTGAAGATCATTCAGAAGTGGGTCGCCGAGAGGCTGCAGAACTGCTACGAGAGGCCAGAGCACGTATACGGCTTTGTGTCCGGCCTTTCGCATGTGCATGCGGCCGCGCAGCACTGTGAGGCGACGTGGACCTTCGGCGTTGACATCAAGGATTTCTTTCAGACGACGCCGATCAACGTTGTTACGAAGTGCCTCTTGCAAATCGGCTTTGACGAGAACGGGGCCGCTGTTGTCGCGAGCCTGTGCTGTCTTAACGGCGTTCTTGCGCAGGGCGCTCCTTCCAGCCCAGTGCTTTCGAACATCTGCTTCTTGCACGTCGACCAGAGACTCGCCGAACTCGCAGCCGAGTTTGGAGTTCGTCTGACGCGCTACGCAGACGACATCGTCTTCTCTGGAATGGGCGAATTCCCCGAGCGCCTGCAGACGGAGTTGTTTGCCATCTTCAGCTCTGGACCGTGGCGCCTTTCTGAACGGAAGACCAGATTAGATAAGTTGCCCAATAGGCTCAAGGTACATGGGCTCTTGGTCCACGGGGAACGAGCGCGGCTGACTAAGGGCTACCGGAACAGGTTGCGTGCCTATGACCATTTGGAGAGGACGAAGGGTGAAGATGTCGAAGACGCCGATGTCATTCGAGGCCACCTGAGCTACGGGAAGTTTGTCGAATCGCTCTGAGGTGTATGCATGATGCGCTGATTTGCGGGCTCGAACATCTGATTGACCGGATTGTGGCGGTCAGCGTGAATGTGTCTGCGGCTGCCGAGAGACTGGAAACGCTGCGGAGCTGACATTGACCCTGCAGCACAGAAAACTGCAGTGGGCCGACAGCGTCAGCAGGCGACTCGCGGATGTAACCGCTGAGCTGCCACCTGCTAATTCAGATCGTGCCTTTCCCAGGATGCCCAGCCCCGCAAGTGTCGCTAGGTCAGCGGCGTTTGCACAACTCGACCTGAACAAGGTCAGGCCGGTCAGAAATAATGCCGTCGACACCCATATCCAGCAGCTTGACCATCATTGCAGGCTCGTTCACCGTCCACGGGATCACCACCAAGTCCAGGGCACGGGCTTCGGCCACTAGTGCTGGCGTCAGGAACGTCTGGTTCGGCGCCCAGATCTTGCCCCCGGCCGCATGCACCGCCCTTGGTACCGAGCCGTCGTAGGCTTCGGGCGCGAAGCCGGCCAACCACGGCGAGGGCTTGCCGTAGTCCGGTTTCAGCGTGCGCGGCGACGTCAGGTACATGGTGCGGATTTCGGGCGCCTCTTTCTGCACCAGTTGCAGGCTGCTCCAGTCGAACGACTGGATCATCGTGCGGCGTTCCATGCCGGCTTTGCGGATCTCGGCGATCGCGCGGCGAGTGAAATCTTCCACCGGCAACGTCGCGGCACGCTCCAGCGGCGAAAGCTTGGTTTCGCAATCGAAGTTGACTGTGGTGTTGCCCGACTTTTTCACCAGGTCGAACAGATCGGC
The DNA here is from genome assembly GCF_012931925.1 of Acidovorax sp. SRB_24. Lineage (NCBI taxonomy): Bacteria > Pseudomonadati > Pseudomonadota > Betaproteobacteria > Burkholderiales > Comamonadaceae > Acidovorax > Acidovorax sp. SRB_24. The sequence goes on along the minus strand of NZ_MWOM01000006.1, from coordinate 102,577 downwards.
CAGCCTGGGGATTCGGATGCCATCGACCGCCTTTTGCTGCGGAAACTGCCGGGCGTAGTCGGTGCCCGGTTTAATGCGGCCGACGTCGTACTGTTGCAGTTCGTCGAAGGTCAAAGCACTGATCTCGGGGCCTGGCTTGTCCAGCCACTTGCCGTCGGGCCCGCGCGTGATGTCAGGGTTTAAGCGCAGGTCGTGATGGATCACGACCACACCGTCGCGCGTGATTGCCATGTCGCATTCAAGCGTGTCGACGCCCAGGTCCAGCGCTATTTGAAATGCCGTCAGCGTGTTTTCCGGCGCTAATCCGCGTGCGCCGCGGTGGCCCTGCAGGTCAAAGGCAGCAGCGCCTGTGGTCGCAAGAACAGCGAGGGACGCAGCGAGCAGGCGAACAAGCAACATGGCGCCCACTGTATCTGTTGCGACCGGCGTTGGCAAACCAGCGGGTTCTATCCATCACTGGACTGCAAATTGCCGCCTTTCCGGGCGGCTGATTGCCATTTCTGCTCGATTTTCGACAGTTTGTGGAATCGCGACATGATCATGATGCAATGTATCTATGCTGATGCCGTCAAGGACAATTCACTTTTCGTTACCATTGCGCTAAGGTGATGGCACGATAACGCTGCGGGGATGTTGTCATGCTGGCTGCTAGCGCGCAGACATTCTTGGGATTTGTCTAGGTGGATGGGTGAAGATTCGGGCATGGCCCGGCGTTATTCACCATGTCGGCAACGAGCATTTCAAAAGGTCTGCGATGGCTTTCTTCTGGGTGAATTTAGGTAAGAGCTACAAAGAGGTCGCGGCCCACAACTTCCTTTGGGCACCGGCGTATGTCGTCGGCAATAACGGTAAGAAGAAGATCAACGCTGGCTGGGAGCCAGTGAAAGAGGTCAACGCCGGCGATGTCATCTTCTGCAACCGTGACGAGAACATCATTTATGTGGCCGTCGCGCGCAAAGCAGCTTACCCGGCCAAGCGTCCGCCGACGCGCGCCTTCGATCAGTGGAATGACGACGGTTTCCAGATAGACGTCGACTTGACGGTCCTCACGCCGGCAGTCAGCGTGGAGGGGTTCAAGGCAGCTTTGATGGCGATTCATAACCATGAATGCTCACCGGCTTTGTTCAGCAAGACGGGCCGTATCGCTCAGCAATACATGGTCCGCCTTCCCTTGGGTGCCGGTGCCTTGATTCTGAGATACCTCGGCGACGCCGAGGTAAACGTCTGCGAACAAGTTACCTTACGCAAAAAGGGGCGGCTCAAGCAAGGCGGCGCCCGAGAAATCGTAGCCCAAGCGCGGGTTGGACAGGGGCAGTTTCGCGATGACGTCTTGTCGCTTTGGCAGCATGCATGCCCGGTAACGGGCTTGGATAAACCGGAGCTGCTGACAGCATCGCACATTGTCCCGTGGTCGCTATCCAATGAGATCGAGAAAATTGATCCCAACAACGGCTTCCCGTTCTCTCCCGCTCTCGACAAGCTGTTTGATCGCGGCTACGTTTCCTTCAACGATCACGGCCGGCTATTGATCAAGACGTCCGCGCTGGGCAGCAAGGATTTGCAATGTCTAGGTATTTCTCCGAACGCGAAGATCAGTCGCCTGAATGCAGAGCAGAAGGCATACCTTGCACGCCATCGTCTGCTCAATCATTTTTCGGACTGAGCGCCGGACGGTCCAAATTTGCGGAACGATACGTCCATGGCGGACAGAGCTACATGTTTGACGCCCGTAAGTCGGAGACTGGGCCGAGAGCGGACGTTGTAAGGCTTAGCCCGTAGCACGCCTGACCGACTGGCCAAAAGTGTGATTTCAGCGTTGTCCCCGAAACTGACGTTGGGTAACTAAGGGCTTGCTCGCCGGTTGACTGCTTTCTGAGGCACCGGCCAACTTGCGTTCTCGGCTAGGAGCTACCAATGGCGGCAGGAACAAGCGGTCTGAATCGCCTACATGGTCCGCCCAAGGAGATCAAGCTTCTGCATCATGATGGTTTGAAGGGTTTGCTGCCTTACATTCGGGCTGTTCGTGCAGCGGTGCTGCTGCCCATGATGGCTATTCGCGGCTGGGGTTCCTATCTCCGGGATGTACTCAAGGTACTGGCGATTCATCGGAATTTCCCAACCCGGTTGGACCGTCATTCCATCACTACGCTTTCTGCAGGTTCTCCTTCAAAACAGGGGTCGTAGGCAAGCGGTGCGCCGCACTGACGGGTCAGGCAGCCTCAACTTCGAGTGGATTCCATCGGTTCCGATCAAAGGCCATGCCCCTGGCGAGAACCGCCCACGCGGTGCGCGCCATCTTGTTGGCCAACGCTACGACCACGACGTTGTAGTGGCGCCGCTGCAGAAGACGTTCAATCCAGCCAGATTTTCCGGACCGGGCAATCACGGCCCTGGCGCCAGCGATCAACAAGGTTCGTAAGTAGGTGTCGCCGCGCTTGGAAATGCCCAACTGCTGCGTCTTGCCGCCGGTCCCCACGTGACGCGGGACCAACCCCACCCAAGACGCAAACTGCCGCGCGGACTTGAACGTGCAGAAATCCCCGACGGCCGCCACCAGCGCCGAGGCTGTCAGGTCTCCGACGCCAGGAATCTCCTGGATGGCCTGCATCTGTCGATCCTCTCGGATCATGGCGACCAACCTCTGACCAATGTGGTCGATGTCGTCTTGCAATCCATCGATGCGCTTGAGCTGCTCTTGGATGCAGACGACCAGATCGGTGGGCAGAAGGCCTTGCGTCTGGGCCTGGGAGATTTCAGCATGGATCGCCTTGAGCAACTGGCGGTGTCCGATGGGCATGGCAACGCCAAACTCGGCCAGGATACCGCGCAAGGCGTTGGTCTGCATGATGCGCATCTTCATCATCTGCCGGCGCATGCTGTGCAATGCCAGGCAAGCCTGCTGGCGTTCCGACTTCACGGGGACCGGCAAGATGTGCGGCTGTTGTGCTGCCACCCAGATCGCTTGTGCATCCATCGCGTCGGTCTTGTCACGCAGCAAGAAAGCTTTGACGTGCTGGGCCGGCAGCAGCTTGACCTCATGCCCCAGCGCCCGGATCGTCCTGGCCCAGTAATGCGATGACCCGCATGCTTCCATCGCCACCAGGCTGGGAGTGCATTTGGCGAAGAATTCCGTGAGCTTGGCGCGCTTGATCTGGCGCCGCTGAATCTCACCAGTGTCCACGTCAACGATGTGCAATTGGAACACCGACTTCGCCAGATCAAGCCCGATGACAGGCAGTTTCAGGGTCGATTGCATGGTGGCCTCCTGGGTCAGTGGTTGCGAGAGTTGCCACTCTGGCACGTTGCAACTGGACTTGCGACACCTGTCCCGGTTCTACGGGATGATGACCGTAGGTCGGCGGTAACGGCATAGGTGGGCGGACCATGCCATCTCCGGTTCAAACCCGGGGCGATTCTCACAAAGACGAACGGGCTGACCGTGGCCAGAACGTAGTTAGTCTCGCCTCCGTTGACGATGCGGCTGGTCTCAAACAAGATCAGGCCAGCCGACAGCAGTGCAACCATGGCCGAGACAGCTAGCCCGAGCGCAGGGATTTGGAAAAACATCGCGGCAACTCCGGCCACGAGCGCAATCACCATTCCCGCGAACAAGAAGCCTCCCATGAAGCTCAAATCCCGCCGGGTCGCCAACACCCAGCCAGAAAGAGCGAGCAAGGTGGTTCCCGTAGCGCCGAGCGCCAGCGCAATGCTCTGTGCACCACCGGGCAATGCCAGGTGCGCCGACAGAACGGGGCCCAGCGTGTAGCCGATGAAGCCGGTGAACGCGAAGTGGATCGGCGCGGAAAGCAGTCGATTCCTGCTCTTCCTCCATCCGGGAGAACGTGGCCTTGGCGCGGACGGCCAAATATGCCCTCACCTTAGCTTTTCCTAGCAGGCGCGACGCACAGGCCTGGGCCGTGTTGGCGTTCTTTGCCACATACCCCGCCTCGACATAGGCCGCCCCGCCTTGCAGCGTTGTCAGGTAGAGATCGACAAAGCGCGCCTCACGAATGCTCAGGCCGCCAAAGTCGTGCCCCTCATCGGTAGGAGTGTCTTCGTCTACCGGGGCGGGTGTAGCGTTGGGCAAGGGAGCCGGCTTTGCCTTGGGTGTTGCGCGCGGCGGCTTGCCGCATTCACCGCAAACCGTCCAACGGCTGCTTCTGCTAGCGAGAAATGCGGCACCTTAACCTTTCCTAACACCCGTGATGCTCCCGCCTGGGCCGTGTTGGCGCCAGCCCTGCGCGAAGATGCCCCCAAGTTTGAGTGCATCTATCTGGACACCATGAACCGCCAGCAGGTGGAATACCACCTCGACCGCGAGTTGACCGACACCCTGCTGACCGACTACAGCATCCCGCTGCGCCGCCGCGTCATCGCCCGCTGGCACGAGCTGGGGGGCAAGCGCGCCACGCCCATCTAGTCCTTCGCCATCCCGCAGACCAGGCCGAAGAGATTGAGCGCCGGCAGCAGACACAGGACCGGAGGCAATCACGTTGGGCGCCTACAACATCAATCCACCCAAACACGGATCGTGACATAGATCGTGACAGGGGCGCTCGAAAAACAAAAAGGGTTAGCAGGCACTTACCTGCTAACCCTTGCCATTATTGGTGGGACGTGCGGGGGTCGAACCCACGACAAACGGATTAAAAGTCCGCTGCTCTACCAACTGAGCTAACGTCCCACTGGCTGCTGGACCGCAATCTGCGATATCAGCAAAGCTTTAAATTATAGAGCGGTTTTTAACCCGTTTCGAGAATTCTGCGCAATTTTGTCCAAAACCCAACCCGCTGCGCACTGTCCGAAGGTGGCAGTGACCGCGACCACCGAGCCATAGCCGTGACAATTGAGCGTGCCATCGCCGTCCATGTCGCAGGAGGGATCGGGCGGCGCCACGGCCTCGCGGCTAAAGACGCACATCACGCCGATCGTGCGACCCTCGCGGGCCGCGCCATGGTGCTTGCGCAAGCGGTAGCGCAGCTGCGCGAGCAAGGGGTCGTGCGTGGTGGCCGAGAGATCGTCAACGTCGACCTTGTGCGCATGGCGCTTGCCGCCCGCCGCACCCACGCTGATGAATGTGACACCTGTGCTGCGCGCCCACGCGGCCATCGCGGTCTTCGCAGGGGCCTGGTCGCAGGCATCGATGACGGCGTGCACGCCCTGCGGCAAGAGCGCGGGCCAGTTGGCTGGCTCGACGAAATCTTCTATGCACTCGACCAAGCACAGCGGATTGATCTGTGCAATGCGCTCGCGCATCGCCTGGACCTTGGCCTGGCCCACCGTGCTGCTCAATGCATGGATCTGGCGATTGATATTGGACTCTGCCACATGGTCCAGGTCGATGAGCGTGAGTCTGCCCACCCCACTGCGCGCCAGCGCCTCGGCCGCCCAAGACCCTACCCCGCCAATGCCCACGACCGCAATGTGCGCCGCACGGATGCGCGCGGCGCCTTCCATGCCGTACAGGCGCTCCAGCCCGCCGAAGCGGCGCTGTTGCGAAACAGCGTCGTCGATGGACGCACTTTCGGCGGCCGGCAGGCCCTGCGCGGAGTCCATCACTTCAGGCGCGAGAGGCGGTCCTTGGCTGCGACTGCGGCCTCGGACTGGGGATAGGCACGCACCAGGTCTTCGAGCGTCTTGCGCGCCCCGCGGGTTTCCTTCAGCTCGATCTGGCAATTGGCGATCGACAGGGCCGCCTCGGGCGCCCGCGCATGGTTGGGCGCCGCGGCCAGCAAAGCCTTGAAGTTGTTGATGGCCTCTTTATAGTCGCGCGTCGCATACTGCGCGTTGCCGAGCCAGAAACGTGCCGAGGGTACGTATCCGCTGCGCGGGTAGAGCCTAACGAAGTTGCCAAAGGCCGCTTGCGCATCGGCAAACTTGCCGCTGCGAAAAACCGCCAAGGCCGCGTCGAAATCACGCTTCTCAGCGGGATCGGCCTGGAACTCCTGGCCATCCACACTGACTTTGGCAGGCTCGAACTGGCGCAGGCGCTCGTCCACGCCCTGGGCCATGTCTTTCTGGTGCCGCTGCAGTTCGGTGACATCGCGCAGCAACTGTTCATTTTGGCCGCGCAGCTTGGCGGTCTCGGCACGCAGCGTTTCGATCTGGGTCTGCAACTCGAGCAGGCTGCGGCGCAACTGCGTAGTGTCTTCGCCCGAGCGCCGCAGATCGTCGCTGTTGCGCTGGCCCGACTGCTGGAGCGCATCCACGCGCTGGCGCATCTCCAGAATGGCGCGCCGCGCCTCGTCGTCTTCGAACAGTGCGGCATGGGCCGCCGGAAGCGCTGCGCAGGTCAGCGCCAGCGCCCACAGCGCGCGAGCCGTACGGGTGGGAGCGAGCGCGGGCATCAGCGGTAGGACAGTTCAGCGCGGCGGTTTTGCGCGTAGGCTTCTTCGCTGTGGCCGGTGGCAGCAGGCTTTTCCTTGCCAAAGCTCACGGCTTCGACCTGGGAATCGGGCACACCGAGCAAGCCCAGCGCGCGACGCACGGCTTCGGCGCGCTTTTGTCCGAGAGCCAGGTTGTACTCGCGGCCCCCGCGCTCATCGGTATGGCCTTCGATCATGACCTTGCGCGATGGGCTGGCCTTGATGAAGCGGGCATGGGCATCGATCAGGGCTTGGTTGTCGGCCTTGATGACGTAGCTGTCGTAGTCAAAGTAAACGATGCGGCTGACGCCCACCGGGCCGGCTGCGTCGCGTGCGGATTGCGACAGGTCGACACCCGCCACACCGCTTTGTCCGGTATTGCGGGCATTGGCGCCATTGCCGGTGGTGGGCAGCGCGGTGCCAGCCTTGTCTTCCACGGGGACGTTGTCGAGGTTGACACCGGAACTGCACCCGGCCATCAGCACAGCGACAGCAATGGCGGAATAAACGCGTTTGATCATTGAAAAGCTCCTGAAACTCGGTGATTGGAGATGAATTACTGCTTGGGAAAAGGGCCCCAGTCGGGCTCGCGGATATCGCCGCTCTGGCCTGCCAGACGGGCCTTGATTTTCCCGTCGACCGTGGTGGTCATGAGTGCCTCGCGGCCCTGCTGCTGCGTGGCGTAGACGATCAACCGGCTGTTCGGAGCGAAACTGGGACTTTCATCGGCCGCCGTGTCGGTGATGGCGTTGACTGCGCCGCTGGCCAGGTCCATCACATGCAGCTTGAAGGCACCGCCCACGCGCGAGATATAGGCCAGCCAACGGCCATCGGGGCTCAGGCTTGGCGAGATGTTGTAGCTGCCACTGAAGCTCACGCGCTCGGCATTGCCGCCGTTGCTGCCGACTTTGTAGATCTGCGGAGCGCCACCGCGGTCGCTGACAAAATAAATGCTGCGTCCATCGGCCGAATACACAGGCTCGGTATCGATGCCCGAACTCTGCATGAGCCGACGCGGCTCGCCGCCGTTGGCATCGATGGTGTAGAGCTGGGAATTGCCGTCGCGGCTCAGGGTGACGGCGAGGGTGCGGCCGTCGGGCGACCACGCGGGCGCGCTGTTGGAGCCGCGGAAATTGGCGATGAGGCGGCGGCGACCCGTGGCCACGTCGTGCACATACACCACCGGCTTGCGCGACTCAAACGATACATAGGCCAATTGCCCGCCCGTGGGCGACCACGCGGGTGAGATGATGGGCTCGGGGCTCGAGAGCGCAGACTGTGCGTTCTCGCCGTCGGCGTCGGCCACCCAGAGGCTGTAGCGCGTGCCGCTCTTGGTGACATAGGCAATGCGGGTCGAGAAGACACCGCGCTCGCCGGTGAGCTTTTCATAGACATAGTCGGCAATGCGGTGCGCCACCAGGCGCAGATCGCCCGGCGTGACCACATAGCTTTGTCCGCCCAGGTCCTGGCCGCGCACCACATCCCAGAGGCGAAAGCGCACATCGAAGCGCCCGTCGGCCAGGCGCGCAATGCTGCCTGTGACCAGCGAGTCGGCGTTTTTCTGCTTCCAGAGGGCCACGTCGGGGCGCGAAGTCTCGTCCAGCGCCACGCCCGAGGCGTCGACGGCGCGGAACTGCCCGCTGCGCTCCAGATCGGCCTGGACGATCGCGCCGATCTTTTGGGGTGCTTGGGCTTCGCCGCGAAAGGCGGCAATGGCAATGGGCAACTGTGTCAGCCCGACGCCAGAGACTTCCACCTTGAACTGCGCCAGTGCGGGCAGCGCGGAAGACGCCGCAGCTGCAGTCAGAAGGTGGCGCCTGGTGGGGTGCGGCAAAGCCGTTGAGGAGGAAAGGGAAAACAAGGAGTCTGTAGTCATTCTCTGCCAACAGGAGCCGGGCAACGGGCCGGCGATCAAACACCAATGTTACACACTGACAAAGGCCCTCCCTGTGACAATCTGTTGGCGCAGACGGCCAAACGTAGAATCGCCGCACATGCAAGACCCCGACGCCAGCATCCCCGCCACCCCTGCGCCTGCGCAGCCCCCCCCCCTGAGCGACTGCTTCAACGGCTCAAACGGCTGTCGATTTACTTTGGCAACCAACGCCGCGCCTGGGTTTTAGCCGTGGTGGCCACCTTGGTCGGCGCCGCCACCGAGCCGCTGATGCCGGCCCTGCTCAAGCCGCTGCTGGACCGTGGATTCACGCAGGGCTCGCTCGAGCTGTGGATGGTTCCGGTGGCGATCATGGGAATTTTCATGGTGCGCGGCCTCGCACAGTTCACCGGCCAGTACGCACTGACGCGCATCGCCAACGAGGGCATGCTGAAGCTGCGCCAAGCCCTGTTCGAGCGCCTGCTGGCGGCCGACATGGCGCTGTTTGCGCGCCAGTCCGCCAGCACCTTGTCGAACACGGTGGTGTACGAGGTGCAGACCGGCGCGACGCTGTTGGTGCAGGCCTTGATGGGGCTGTCGCGCGACGGCTTCACACTGGTCGCGCTGCTCGGTTATCTGCTGTACCTGAACTGGCAGCTCACGCTCATCGTGGCCGTCGTCGTGCCCGGCGTGGCCTGGATCATGAAGACCCTTTCGCGGCGCCTGTACACGCTCACCAAGAGCAGCCAGCAGGCCACGGACGAACTGGCCTATGTGGTGGAAGAAAACGTGCTGGCGCACCGCATGGTGCGGCTGCACGGCGCCCAGCCCGGCCAGGCCACACGCTTTGACGCGCTCAGCCGCAGCCTGCGCAAGCTCGCCATCAAGTCCACCATCGCCTCGTCGGCCATGACGCCCCTGACCCAGCTGATGGCTGCGGCCGCGCTGTCGACGGTGATCTGTGTGGCGCTGTGGCAAAACCGGGCGGCAGGCACCTCCTCCGAGGTGACGGTCGGCAGCTTCGTGGCCTTCATCACCGCGATGTTGATGCTGATCGCGCCGATTCGCCGCCTGGCCGACGTGGCCAGCCCCATCACGCGCGGCGTGGCGGCGCTGGAGCGCGGGCTGGCGCTGCTCGGCAGTGCACCGGCGGAGACGGGCGGCAGCCATGCACCGGCCCAGGTGCAAGGCGCCATCACGCTGCAAGACGTCAGCGTCCGCTTCAAGGACGACCAGGCCCCTGCGCTGGAACATGTGAACCTGGTGGTGCGACCCGGCGAAATCGTGGCCCTGGTCGGCCCCTCGGGGGCGGGCAAGACCACGCTGGTGAACCTGCTGCCGCGCTTTGTGGCGCCCACCTCGGGCCAGGTCCTGCTCGACGGCCATGCGCTGCCCGAATGGAAGCTGGAGACCTTGCGTGCGCAGTTCGCACTGGTCAGCCAGGATGTGGTGATGTTCAACGACAGCATTGCGGCCAACATTGCCCTGGGCGCCGTGCCGGACGCGCAGCGCGTGCAGGAATGCCTGGAAGCGGCGAACCTGGCCGAGCATGTCGCGGCGCTGCCCCAGGGCATGCACACCGTGGTCGGCCACAACGCCACGCAGCTGTCGGGCGGGCAGCGCCAGCGCCTGGCGATCGCCCGCGCGCTCTACAAGAATGCGCCCATCCTGATCCTGGACGAGGCCACCTCCGCGCTGGACACCGAGTCCGAGCGGCTGGTGCAGGACGCCCTGCAGCGCCTGATGCGTGGGCGCACCACGCTGGTGATTGCGCACCGGTTGTCCACCATCGAACATGCCGACCGCGTGGTGGTGATGGAGCGCGGACACATTGCCGAGCAAGGCACGCACGCCGAACTCATGGCCAGCGGCGGCCTCTACGCCCGGCTGCAATCCCGCCCGTCCGCGCCCTGAGACAGGCAGCGCCAGGGACGGCGCCGCCGCCCTGCCCTACCACTTTCCGCTTTGGGGCTGGCGTCTGCGCACGGCAGCGGCAATGGCATCGGCCACATCGCTGCGCTGGGCGCGCAGGGCAAAGTCCGAGGCGGTCAGGCCCAGCTGGTTCTTCAGCGACGGGTCGGCGCCTTCGTCAAGCAACAGCCGCACGCCTTCGGGCGTGCCGTATTGCGCGGCCATCATCAGCGGCGTGGTGCCGTTGGGCGACTCGGCGTCGATGTAGGCGTGGTTTTCCAGCAGCAGCGCCATGATGGCTACATGCTGCGCGCCCGTGCCGGCGGCGGCGTAATGCAAGGGGGTCCAGCCGGTCTTGTTGACATCGGCGTCGCGCGCGATCAAGGCCTTGGCGACGTCGATGTCGCCCCGGATCGCGGCCAGCATCAGCGCGCTTTCGCCCTGGGCGTTGCGCGCCTCCACATCGAGCGTGGGCGCTGCCATCAGCGCGGCGAAGGCGCGCAGCGATTGCAGCTGCAGGGCCAGCAACAGCCCTGGCTGGCCCGTGGCATCGCGCGTGTTGGGGTCAAAGCCCCGGCGCAACAAGGCCAGGATGGCATTGCCGTCGTCGCGCCGGATGGCCGTGAAAAAGTCTTCGAACGAACCCGCCCGCACCGCCTCCGCCAAACCCGCCGCGGCCATGCCCAGGACGGCGCGCCGGCGCAGCGTCATGCCCGCACGCCCGCAAACAGGGCCTCGAAGTTGCGGCTGGTGGCGCTGGCCACGTCCTCCACCGGAATGCCGCGCGTCTGCGCGATCTGCTGCGCCACGAATGGCACATACGCAGGGTTGTTGGTCTTGCCGCGGTAGGGCACGGGCGCGAGGTAGGGGCTGTCGGTTTCGATCAACATGCGGTCCAGCGGCATGAACGCCACCACGTCGCGCAGGTCTTGCGCATTCTTGAAGGTGATGATGCCGGAGAACGAGATGTAGTAGCCCAGGTCGAGCGCGGCACGCGCCACCTGCGCCGACTCGGTGAAACAATGGAACACGCCACCGGCACGGTTGCCCGCGCCGTCCTCGCCCTCCTCGCGCAGGATCGCCAGCGTGTCCTCCGACGCGCTGCGCGTATGGATGACCAGCGGTTTGGCGCAGGCCCGCGCGGCGCGGATGTGCGTGCGAAAGCGTTCGCGCTGCCACTCCAGGTCGGCGATGCTGCGACCACCCTTGCGGTCTTCCATGCCGTAGTAGTCGAGGCCCGTCTCGCCAATCGCCACCACGCGCGGCAGCGCGGCGCGCGCGATCAGGTCCTGCACCGTGGGCTCGGCCACGCCCTCGTTGTCGGGGTGCACGCCCACCGAGCACCAGAAATTGTCGTGCGCGATGGCCAGCGCGTGCACGTCGGCAAATTCTTCTAGCGTGGTGCAGATGCACAGGGCGCGTTCCACCTGCGCCTGCGCCATGGCCTGGCGGATGGCGGGCAACTGGCTGGCCAGTTCGGGGAAGCTCAGATGGCAGTGGGAGTCGGTGAACATGAGGGAATGCAAAACAAAAAAAGCCGACCGGCTCGCTGCGGGTCGGCACAGGGGAAAGGCGCGCGTCAGATCGTCTGCGTCGGCTTCTCGGAGCCCAGCGCCGTGCCCAGGATCTCTTCGATCTTCAGCTTGAGCTGGCGCGATTTTTCATCTTTCGGAAACTGGATGCCCACGCCCTGCGTGCGGTTGCCGCCTGCGCGCGCTGGCGTGACCCAGGCCACGCGGCCCGCGACCGGGTAGCGCTGGGTGTCTTCGGGCAGCGTCAGCAGCACGTAAACATCGTCGCCCAACCTGTAGTCGCGCGGGGTGGGCACAAAAATGCCCCCTTCGGCAAAAAAGGGAATGTAGGCGGCATACAAGGCGGCCTTTTCCTTGATGGCCAGCTGCATGACGCTGGGACGGGGTGCGGTGGAAGGACTGCTCATGGGGTGGGAAACGCGGGGTTAGCGCGAGTGTAGGGTGTTTCGCGCCTGGGCCACAAGCGCCTCCAGCATCAGGCCGGCGTTGAACGGATGGTCGGCGGTGCGCGCCGCCGTGGTCAGTGCGCGCGACCAGCGCGTGAGCGGGCCGATGGCGGGCGCCGGCGGCAGATCGGCGGTCGCGAAGTAACGCGGTGCGGCGCCCACGCGCAGCGCCAGCAGATCGTGGCAGAGCTTTTGCAGTGCGTCGATGGCCTGCGCCGGGCCCGCGTCGGCCAGCGCGGTCACGTCGCCGCGCAGCATCGCCTTGGGCAACTGCGCCCAGGCCTGAGGACTGCGGCCCGAGCGCGCGAACGCCAGGGCGTCTTCGGGGCGGCCACCCGTGGCGCGCAAAAAGGCTTCTGCCGCCTCGCCGGCCACGCCCTGCGCAGCCAGCCAGTCGAGCATCTGCGCCTGTGCCGGCCACACCATGGTGTGGCCCAGGCAGCGGCTGCGGATGGTGGGCAGCAGCTGGTGCGCGGCCTCGCTGGCGAGCACGAAGCGCACGTCGCCGGGCGGCTCCTCCAGCGTCTTGAGCAGCGCGTTGGACGTCACGGTGTTCATCTGCTCGGCCGGATAGACCAGCACCGTCTTGCCGCGCCCGCGCGCGCTGGTGCGCTGCGCAAACTCGACGGCGTCGCGCATGGCCTCGACGCGGATCTCGCGGCTGGGCTTGCGCTTCTTGTCGTCAAGCTCGGCCTGGGCTTTCTCGGGCAGCGGCCAGCCACGCGCCAGCATGTCGACCTCGGGCATCAGCACGCACAGGTCGGCGTGGGTGTGCACGTCGATCGCATGGCAACTGGTGCAGTGGCCGCAGGCGCCTTGTGCCGTCGGCGCCTCGCACAGCCAGGCACGCACCAGCTCCAGCGCCAGCTGGAACTGCCCAAGCCCCGACGGGCCCTGCAGCAGCCAGGCGTGGCCGCGCTGGGCCAGCAGCGTGCTGCGCTGCGCGGCGATCCATGACGCAAGCACAGCGCTCACCTTGGGCCTCCCTGCGCTGCCACCATGATCGCCAGCCAGCCCTTGCGCACCAGGATGCTGGTCAACTGCTGCCAGACCTCGTGGCGTTCCTGCGCGGAGTCGATGCGCGCGAAGCGCTGGGGCGCGGCGGCCGCGCGGTCGGCATAGCCCTGTGCGACGCGGCGGAAGAACTCTACGGGCTCGGACTCGAAGCGGTCGGGCGCGCGCGCGGCGGCCAGGCGCTGCGCGGCCACTTCGACGGGCAGGTCAAACCAGACTGTCAGATCGGGTTCACGCATCAAATCGGGCTCTGGAGCAAGCCCGGTCTGCGCCAGGCGCTCCAGATGCGATAGCACCGCCAGATCGAAGCCGCGCCCCGCGCCCTGGTAGGCGAACGTAGCGTCGGTGAAGCGGTCGCAGAGCACGACCTCTCCGCGCGCCAGGGCAGGCTCGATGACGCAGCGCAGGTGGTCGCGCCGTGCGGCAAACACCAGCAGCGACTCGGTGAGCGCATCCATGGCGTCGTGCAGCAGCAGCGCGCGCAGCTTCTCGGCCAGCGGCGTGCCGCCGGGCTCGCGCGTGAGCGCCACCGTGCGGCCCTGGGCCCGGAAGGCCGCGGCCAGGCCCTCGATGTGCGAGGACTTGCCCGCGCCGTCGATGCCTTCGAAACTGATGAACAGCCCTGTGGGTGCCATGTGTTGGGTTCTCTCTACTGCCTGCGCTGGTAGCGGTTGACGGCGCGGTTGTGCTCGTCGAGCGAGCCGCTGAAGTGGCTGCTGCCGTCGCCCCTGGCGACGAAATACAGGGCCTTGGTGCGCTCGGGCTGCACGGCGGCCAGCAGCGCGGCCTTGCCAGGCATGGCGATAGGCGTGGGCGGCAGGCCGGCACGCGTGTAGGTGTTCCACGGGGTATCGGTCTGCAGGTCCTTCTTGCGCAGATTGCCGTCGAATTTTTCGCCGAGGCCGTAGATCACCGTCGGGTCGGTCTGCAGCAGCATGCCCACGCGCAGGCGGTTCGTGAAGACGCCGGCCACCATGCCGCGGTCGCTGGCGCGGCCGGTTTCTTTCTCGACGATGCTGGCCAGGACCAGCGCCTCGTCGGCCGACTTGAGCGGCGTGTCGCTGGCGCGCTGGCTCCATGCCGCCTCCAGGCGCCGGTCCATGGCGCGCAGGGCGCGGCGCAGCACGGCCAGGTCGCTCGACCCCTTGGCGTAGGTGTAGGTGTCAGGGAAAAAGCGCCCTTCCGCCGGGACGCCGGGGCGCTCCAGGCGCGCCATGATGTCCGCGTCGGTCAGCCCAGCGGTGTCGGGCTTGAGCGACTCCTCGCGCGCCAGCGCGGCGCGCACCTGGCGGAAGTTCCAGCCCTCGACCAGGGTCAGCGCGCGCAGAGACTCTTCTCCGCGCACCAGCTTCTGCAGCAGGCTGTAGGGCGACGTGCCCGCAGGAATCTCGTAGTTGCCGGCCTTGATCAGGCGGTCCTGCCCCGACAGGCGAAACCAGGCATACAGCAGCCGCGCATCGACCTGCACGCCCGCGGCCTGCACGTTGCGGGCCACGCCGCGCGGTGTGGTGCCGGGCTCGATCTCCAGCTCCAGCGCCTGGCCGCCCATGGGCAGAGGGGCGTGCAGCCACCACACGGCCGCGCCGCCGAGCGCCACCGCCAAAAACAAAAACCATGCCAGAAGACGACGCACAACCCTGCAACCTGTAAGAAAGGGAGGGGGCATCATAATTCAGCCATGACTGTGATCCTCGATGGCATAACCCCCTTGAACCACCTTGGCGTGATCCGCGCGGAAGGCGAAGACGCGGCCAAGTTCCTGCACGGCCAGCTCACGCAGGACTTTGCGCTGCTCGGCCTGCACGAGGCGCGCCTGGCCGCCTTCTTGTCGGCCAAGGGTCGCATGCAGGCCAGCTTCATCGGTTTCAAGCGCAGCCCGACCGAGGTGCTGCTGGTCTGCAGCCGCGACCTGTTGGCACCCACGCTCAAGCGCATGTCGATGTTCGTGATGCGCGCCAAGGCCAGACTGAGCGACGCGACGGAAGATTTCGCGCTCTATGGCCTGGCCGGCAACGCTCTGCTTTCCATAGCTGGCAGCGCACAGCCCGCCTGGTCCAAGGCCGATTTTGGCTCCGCAACCCTGGTGCACCTGCCCGCTGCGGACGGCCAGCCGCGCGCGCTGTGGGTGGCACCCGCCGGCGAGTCCCCTCCTGCCGGCGCGGCGCTCGACCCCGCGCTCTGGGCCTGGGGCGAGGTGCGCAGCGGCGTCGCCACACTGACCGCGCCGCTGGTCGAGGCGTTCGTGCCGCAGATGCTCAACTACGAATCGGTGGGCGGCGTGAGCTTCAAGAAAGGCTGCTACCCGGGCCAGGAAGTCGTGGCGCGCAGCCAGTTCCGCGGCGCCATCAAGCGCCGCGCCTACTTGGTGCATGCGCCGGCGGCGCTCGCCGTGGGCGCCGAAGTGTTTGCGGCAGACGAGCTGGAGCAGCCCTGCGGCACCTTGGTGCAGGCCGCCCCCGCCCCGAGCGGCGGCTGGGACGCCATCGCCTCGCTGCAGATCGCGGCGGCCGAGCATGGCGGCCTGCAGGTCGGCGCCACCGATGGCGTGGCGCTCACGCTGGGCACCCTGCCCTACCCGCTGCTCGAAGACCTTTGATGCGCCGCGCCGGCGGCGCAGAAAATTTCAATGAAATAGGCTTCCAGCGCTTACCCAGCAAGCGCTGACAGCTATTGCTTTAAGAGCAATCGTGCCTTGCACGCAATGGCACGGCGCGGCGCATCCTCGCCCTACAGCGTCCGCGCCATGGTGATATGGGCGATGCCCGCCTCTTCATAGGGATCGCCCTGCGCCGCAAAGCCGGCGCGGCGGTAAAAGCCCTCGGCGCAGCGCTGCGCGTGCAGCACGATCTGGCGGTCACCGCGCGCACGCGCCGCCTCGACCAGCGCATCGAGCACGGCGCGCCCCACGGCGGCGCCGCGCAGCAGCGGCAGCACCGCCATGCGACCGATGCGCGCCGCGCCATCCGCCTGGCGCACCAGGCGCCCGGTGGCCACGGGCAGGCCCAGGCGGTTGAAGGCCACGGCGTGCAGCGCGCTGGCGTCGTCGGCGTCCCATTCGAGTTCGGCAGGGATGCCCTGCTCCTGCACGAACACCGCGGTGCGCAGCGGCCCGGCGTGGGCCTGCAAGGTGTCCCAGCTGCCGGTGCGGATGTCGAGCATGGACTCGCCGGCCTCGAAGCCTTGCAGCACGCTGCGCAGCAACTCGGGCACGGGGCGCGGGGTTTGCGTGGCCGGGTCGGCAAACACGTACACCAGCTCGCCGCCGACCAGCAGCGTGTCGCCCCGGAAAACGCCGCCCTCGAACAACAGCGACGAATTGCCGATGCGGCTGCAGCGCAAGCCCACGTCGATGCGCTCATCGGCGCGGGCCGAGGCGTGGTATTCGAGCGTGGCCTTGCGCACATAGAGGTCGCCCTGCAGCGCCTGCAGGCTGGCCTCATACGGCAGCGCCAGCGCACGCCAGTAGTCGGCCATGGCGGTGTCGAAGTACATCAGGTAGTGGGCGTTGAAGACGATCTTCTGCATGTCCACCTCGGCCCAGCGCACGCGCATAGGGTGGAAGAAACGGAACGCTTGGCGCTGCATGGCTCAATCCTCGGTACGGAACGCCTGGCGCAGCGCGCGCGCGGCGTCGGCATGTGCGGTGCGCGCCTCGGCAATGGCACGCCCCATCTTGATGAATTCGTGCGTGACGCCGCGGTAGATCTCCAGATCCACCGGCACGCCCGCGGCACGCAGCTTGTCGGCGTAGTCCACGCCCTCGTCCACCAGCGGGTCGCACTCGGCCAGGCCCAGCCAGGCCGGCGCCACGCCGTCCACGTCGCTCGCCAGCAGCGGGGCAAAGCGCCAGTCCTCGCGCTCCTGGCGGTTTTTCACATAGTGGCCGAAGAACCAGCTGATGGCTGGTGCCTCCAACACCAGGCCCTTGGCGTAGGTGGTGTGCGAGGGCGTGTCCCGGTGCGCCGCGCAGCCGGGATAGAACAGCAGCTGCAGCGCCAGCGGCAGGCCGGCGTCGCGCGCGAGGATGGCGCACACCGCCGCCAGCGTGCCGCCCGCGCTGTCGCCGCCCACGGCCAGGCGCGCGCCATCGGCGCCCAGGGCCGGGGCGTGGGTGGCCAGCCACTGCAGGGCGTCCCAGGCGTCGTTGGACGCGGTCGGAAACTTGTGCTCGGGCGCGAGCCGGTAGCCCAGCGACACCACCATGGAGTCCGCCAGGCGCGCGAGTTCGCGGCACAGCACGTCGTGCGTGGCGATGCTGCCAATGGTGAAGCCGCCGCCGTGCAGGTAGAGCAACAGCGGCAGGCCCGGGCCGCCGGCGGGCACCCGCGGCGCATAGATTCGCGCCGGCAAGGCGTACCCGTCGCGCGCGGGAATGCGCAGATCTTCGACGCGCGGCAGCGGCGCCTTGGGCACTTCGAGCACGCCCGCGCCGGCCTCGTAGGCCGCGCGGGCCTGCGTGGGCGAGAGCGTGTGCAGCGGTGGGTGGCCCGCGCGCGCCATGCGTTCGAGCACGCTGCGCATCTGCGGGGTCAGGCGGGTGTGGTGCAGGTGCAGATGGGAGGCCGTCACTGCGCCGCTTTCACTCAAAACGCACCACCACGGGCGCCGCGCCGGCGAGGCCCTCGTAGCGCACCGTGATGGTCTGGCCCGGCTTGGGCGGCATCAGCGGCGAGAACGAACCCAGGCTGATCAGGTCGCCGGGCTGCATTGCCAGGCCTTCCTGCGCCAGCGCACCGGCCAGCCAGACCACGGCGTTGAGCGGATGGTCGAGGATGTCACTGCCCTTTCCCTGCGCGAGCTGCGCGCCACTGCCCTCGCTCACCACCACACGCATGTCGCGCAGCGCATCGAGCAGGGCATGGCGCTCGGCACGGTAGGCGGGCACGACCAGCGGGCTGCCCGCGACGCCCAGGCGCGCGCCGACATTGATGGCGGCCACGCCCGGGCCGTTGAGTTTCGGTGGCGCCTGCACGACCAGGTCGGGCAGCTCGATGAACGGGATGACCTGGTCGATGGCGGCGAGCACGTCCATCGGCGTGCGGGCCTGGTTGATGGCCGCGCTCTTCACGCGCACCAGCATGTCGGCCTCGAACAGCGGCCGCGCGCCAAAGGCGGCGGGCACGCTGGCGCCACTGGACAGCACCATGCCCTCGTAGAGCTTGCCCCAGACCGGCTTGTCGGTGTTGAAGCGCTTTTGCACCGCCGGGTTGGTCAGGCCGGCCTTGTAGCCCACCACCTTGCCCAGGCGCGGCGCCAGCAGCGCATTGAACTTGGCGCGCGTGCAGGCGCCGTCGGCGTCGGACAGGTTCTCGGGGTTGGCGGCAGGCGTCCTGGCCAAGTAGTGGTCGGCCATCTCGGCGGCCTGGGCATCGCTCAGGCACTCGGCCTGCACCGCTGTCGCGCACGCGACGGAAAACGCCAGCAGGGCCAGGGTTTGCTTTGGGGTCATGTCAGCCTCCGGGTTGTACAGTGTTTGCACGCATCGTAGCCGCAACTTTTGCCTCCACCGCCATGGCTTTCATCTACTACATCACCCAGATCCAGTTCGAAGCCGGCGCCATCCGCCTGCTCAAGCATGAGTGCGAGCGCGTCGGCATCGCGCGCCCGCTCATCGTCACCGACCCCGGCGTGAAAGCCGCGGGCCTGCTGCAAAAGGCGCTCGACGCCCTGCCCGGCCTGCCGGTGGCGGTGTTCGACCAGACGCCCTCCAACCCGACCGAGGCCGCCGTGCGCGCCGCCGTGGCGGTGTACCGTGCCGAGGGCTGCGACGGGCTCATCGCCGTGGGCGGCGGCAGCGCCATCGACTGCGCCAAGGGCATTGCCATCGCCGCCACGCACGGCGGTCCGCTCACGCACTACGCCACGATCGAAGGCGGCTCGCCGCGCATCACGGCGGCAGTGGCGCCCGTGATTGCCGTGCCCACCACCAGCGGCACCGGCAGCGAGGTGGCGCGCGGCGCCATCCTCATCGTCGACGACCACCGCAAGCTCGGCTTCCATTCGTGGCACCTGGTGCCCCGGGCCGCCATCTGCGACCCCGAGCTCACGCTCGGCCTGCCGCCGCTCCTGACGGCCGCGACCGGCATGGACGCGATCGCGCACTGTATGGAAACCTTCATGTCGGCCGCTTTCAACCCGCCGGCCGACGGCATTGCGCTCGACGGCCTCGCACGCGGCTGGGCGCACATCGAGCGCGCCACGCGCCAGGGTCAGGATGCCGAAGCGCGCCTGAACATGATGAGCGCCAGCATGCAGGGCGCAATGGCGTTCCAGAAGGGCCTGGGCTGCGTGCATTCGCTGAGCCATAGTCTCGGCGGCGTGGACCCGCGGCTGCACCACGGCACGCTCAATGCGCTGTTTCTGCCGGCGGTGGTACGCTTCAACGCCACGTCTGAATCCGTGCAAAAGGAAAGGCGCCTGGAGCGCATGGCGCACGCCATGGGCCTGGCATCGGCGGGCGACATCCCCGAGGCGATCCGTGCCATGAATGCCCGCCTGGGCCTGCCGCGTGGCCTCTCGGCGGTCGGCGTCGGCGAAGCGCAGTTCGAGGCCGTGATCGACGGCGCCCTGGCCGACCACTGCCACCTGACCAATCCGCGCCTGGCGACGCGGCAGGACTACCGCGAGATGCTGCGGGCCTCGCTGTAAACCCGTCGCCCAAAGCCGCGCCACAGGACGCTTGCCCTGCGCGGCTCAGGCGAACTCGCCGGCGTCGGCCTCGGAGCGCGGGGTCCAGTCGATGGGGTCCTGCTGCAGCACCATGTCGATGTCCAGCCCCAGCACCACACCCACCTCGTCGGGAAAGCTCACCGCCATCTCCTTGTCGTCCAGGCCCGCCTCGCGTGCCCGTGCGCGCCAGACCGCCAGGTGGATCACCCCGGCCAGGGGCTCATAGGCCTTGTTCTCGAACGGGGCGTGCTGGTAGGCCAGCGCATCGACCACCACCTGCGGCAGCTGCCAGCGCAGGGCCAGCGCCGCGCTCACGCGGCCATAGCAGTAGCCGAAGAGGTGTTGCTCCAGCTTGCTGCGGCGCAGGTCCAGCGGCGCGACCAGCGTATTGAGCGACTGCACGCGCTCCGGCGCGGCCAGGTGGATGACCAGCTCGCCCAGGCCGTGCAGCAGGCCCGCGGTATAGGCCGCCACCTGGTCCTGGTGCAGGCTGCCCGCGAGCGAGCGCGCGAGCTTGGCCGTGTGGAGGCTGTAGCGCCAGAACTGGGGCAGGTTCACGCCCGGCACGCTGCGCGAGGCCGTGCCCAGTGGCGCCGAGTTCACCAGCGTGCGCAGCTGGGCCGTGCTCAGCAGCGCCAGCGCTTCGGGAATGCCGGCGATGTGGCGCTGCGCCGCGAAAGCGCCGGAATTGGCCAGCTCCAGCACCCGCGCCGCCAGCGCCGGGTCGGTGCCCAGCAGCTGGTTGACGCGGCGCAGGTCGGGCTCGTCGTGGGCCAGCTGGTTCATCAGCAAAGCCACCGCCCGCGGCAGACTGGGCAGGACGGCGGGCTGGGCCAGCAGGGCGTTCAACTCCATGGGGTTCGG
This sequence comes from Acidovorax sp. SRB_24, assembly GCF_012931925.1. NCBI lineage: Bacteria > Pseudomonadati > Pseudomonadota > Betaproteobacteria > Burkholderiales > Comamonadaceae > Acidovorax > Acidovorax sp. SRB_24. The sequence continues at coordinate 81,903 of NZ_MWOM01000006.1, read as the reverse complement.
GCGCGCGGTGGTGGAAACCGGGCCATTATCCATGGGCCCGGCGCCCTGCCGTGCCCAGCGCCTGTTCCGGTTCTTACCGCCTTAGCGCTTGCCCTGCAACTTGGCAAAGGCCGCGGCCATGCTCGACTGCTGCGGCGCTTCGCTCGCGCGGCGCGGCTGCTGCTGGCGCCCTGCGCCCTCGAAGCGGTTGGGCGCGCCGCCGCCCGGGCGGGCGCTGGCCTGGCCCAGCTTCATGGTCAGGCTGATGCGCTTGCGCAGCACGTCGACTTCGAGCACCTGCACCTTGACGATGTCGCCGGTCTTGACGACTTCGCGCGCATCGCTGACGAACTTGTGCGCCAGCTGGCTCACGTGGACCAGCCCATCCTGGTGCACGCCCAGGTCGATGAAGGCGCCGAACTGCGCCACGTTGCTCACCGTGCCTTCGAGCTGCATGCCTTCCTTGAGGTCGCCGATGTCCTCGACGCCGTCGTTGAAGCGCGCCACCTTGAAGTCGGGCCGCGGGTCGCGGCCGGGCTTTTCGAGCTCGGCCAGGATGTCCTTGACGGTGATGACGCCGAATTTTTCGTTGGCCAGCAGCTCGGGCTTCAGGGTCTTGAGCATGTCGGCGCGGCCCATCAGCTCGGCCACGGGCTTGCCCGTCGCCTGCATGATCTGCTCGACCACGGGGTAGGTTTCGGGGTGCACACCGGTCATGTCGAGCGGGTTTTCGCCGCCGCGGATGCGCAGGAAGCCCGCGCTTTGTTCGAAGGTCTTGGCGCCCAGGCCCGCCACTTCCATCAGCTGCTTGCGGCTCTGGAACGCGCCGTGCGCTTCGCGCCAGCGCACCACGGCCTTTGCCACGCTGCCCGAGAGGCCCGAGACGCGCGAGAGCAGCGGCGCGCTGGCCGTGTTCAGGTCCACGCCGACCGCGTTCACGCAGTCCTCGACCACGGCGCCGAGCGTGCGCGCCAGTTCGGCCTGGTTCACATCGTGCTGGTACTGGCCCACGCCGATGCTCTTGGGGTCGATCTTGACCAGCTCGGCCAGCGGGTCCTGCAGGCGCCGCGCGATGCTGGCCGCGCCGCGCAGGCTCACGTCGACGTCGGGCATCTCTTGCGAAGCGTATTCGCTGGCCGAGTAGACCGAGGCGCCGGCCTCGCTGACCACTATCTTTTCAATAGCTTCTTGCACTTTCCCTGTCTGCGTTTGAGGGACTTTTGACATCAATTTTATGAGCTCGCCCGCGAGCTTGTCGGTCTCGCGGCTGGCCGTGCCGTTGCCGATCGCAATCAGCTGCACGCCGTGCTTGTCGCAGAGCTTGGCGAGCGTGTGCAGCGCGCCGTCCCAGTCCTTGCGCGGCTCGTGCGGGAACACCGTGGCGGTGTCGACCAGCTTGCCCGTGGCATCGACCACGGCCACCTTGACGCCGGTGCGGATGCCGGGGTCCAGCCCCATCACCACGCGCGGGCCGGCCGGCGCGGCCAGCAGCAGGTCGCGCAGGTTGTCGGCAAACACCTTGATCGCGACCTTCTCGGCGTCTTCGCGCAGGCGCGAGAACAGGTCGCGCTCGGTCGAGAGGCTGAGCTTGACGCGCCAGGTCCAGGCCACGCACTTGCGGATCAGGTCGTCGGCGGCGCGGCCAGCATGGCTCCAGCCCAGGTGCAGTGCGATCCGGCCTTCGGCAATGCTCGGCTTGCCGGGCTCGGGCTCGACGGGCAGCACCAGCTTGGCGTCGAGCAGCTCCAGCGCCCGGCCGCGGAACACGGCCAGCGCGCGGTGCGAGGGCACACGGCCAATCGGTTCGTCGTAGGTGAAATAGTCGCGGAACTTGGCCACGTCGGGGTGGTTCTCGTCCTTGCCTTCGACCTTCTTGGCGGCCAGCAGGCCCTCGGACCAGAGCCATTCGCGCAGGCTCTGGACCAGCGCCGCGTCTTCGGCCCAGCGTTCGGACAGGATGTCGCGCACGCCGTCGAGCACTGCCGGCACGGTCGAAAAATCGGCGCCGGGCTTGCCGTCGTCGAGCACTTCGGGCGGCCGGGTGAACGCGGCGGCCTCGGTGGCGGGGTCGAGCGTGGGGTCGGCAAACAGCTTGTCGGCCAGCGGCTCGATGCCGGCCTCGCGCGCCATCTGGCCCTTGGTGCGGCGCTTTTGCTTGAACGGCAGGTAGAGGTCTTCGAGCTCCTGCTTGGTCGGCGCGGCCGCGATGGCCGCGCGCAGCGCGTCGGTCAGCTTGCCCTGCTCGTCGATGGCCTTGAGCACCGCCGCCCGCCGGTCGGCGAGCTCGCGCAGGTACGTCAGGCGGGCTTCGAGCTCGCGCAGCTGGATGTCGTCGAGGCCGCCCGTCGCTTCCTTGCGGTAGCGCGCAATGAAGGGCACGGTGGCCCCGCCGTCGAGCAGGTCGACGGCGGCCTGCACCTGCGCCGCCGTGACACGGATTTCTGCGGCAATCTGCCCAATGATTTTTTGCATTGCTGTCGTGCCCCACGGCACCCGGTCAGGAAAAGCGGGCGAGTTTGCCACAGGCGCGGGGGCACACCGTGCGAGCGCCGCACTGCGGCCCTGCGCAAATTGCTACTTTTTCAATAGCAAATACCGCAACCCTAGCATAGCAAAAAACCTATTTGGCCGAAAACAGGTGGCGGTCCAGCCATTTTTTGCGCCGCCCCGGCAGCGCGCCCGGGCCTGCCGCACCCGGCAGCGCGGCAACGCAGGGCACTTCGACGCCAATCCACACCCCGCCCTGCGCCGACGGCCCCACCTGCAAGCGCCCGCCCGCCTGTTGCGCGCGCGAACGCATGCCGGCCAGTCCCTTGCCGCCGCCCGGCGGAGCGGCGCCGTCCGCCCAGGCCAGTCCGCGGCCGTTGTCGCTGACCTGCAACAGCCAGGCGTTGCCGGAGGACGCCGGACCCCACGACACGCTGACGCGCGTGGCGTGCGCGTGCTGCAGCGTGTTGCTCAGGGCCTCCTGCACGATCAGGGCCAACTGCTGTGCCGCGGCACCGCCCAGCACGGCGCCGCTGCCCGCCTCCTGCACGCTCCAGTCCATCGCGATCCCGCGGTGTTCCAGCACCGGTTGGAAGCGGTGGCGCAGCCGGGCCAGCCGGTCGGGCAGCGCCTCATCGGTGCTGTCCATCGAGTCGACGACCACGCGCAGCTCCAGCAGGCACTGCTCCAGGCTGTGCAAGGCGTGTTGCTGTGCGGGCTGCGCCGCGTCGAGCAGTGCCATGGCGCCCACGAGCTGCGAGCCCACGCTGTCGTGCAGGGTCTGGGCGATGCGCTGGCGCTCGGCCTGCAGCTCGGGCGAGGGCCGCGCACTGCGCCGCGGGCGCCAGCGCAGCACGCGCGGCAGCTGCACCAGCAGCAGCGCCCCGAGCAGCACCGTCGCGCCCAAGACCACCCACTGCCCAAAGCGCTCTCCGGCAAACCAGCCCAAAGCCATGGGCAAAAACAGCAGCTGCAGCAGCCACAGGGCCACGCAGGCCAGTGCAAAGACCGGGGGGCGGTAGCGGAACATGGCGGGCTGCCACGGCTCTGGCGCTAAAACAGGCCCCGCAGCGAGGCAAAGCGCACCGCCTGCGCGCGCGTGCGCACCTGGAACTTGCGGTAGATGTTGCGCACATGTGTGTTCACGGTCATGCCGCTGATCTGCAGTTGCGCGCCAATTTCGGTGCTGGTGTGGCCGCTGGCCACCATGCGCAGCACTTCTTTTTCCCGCTCGGAGAGCTGCTCGAACTCTGGCGGCGCTGGCGTTCGGGCCGCGCCGGTATGGGACGAATCAAAGCGCTGCAACAGGCGGCGCGCCAGCGTGGGCGTGATCGAAGCGCCCCCGTTGGCCACCTGCAGCACCGCCTGCGGGTAGTTGCCGAACCAGGAGTTCTTGAGCAGAAAGCCCGTGGCGCCGAGCTCGAAGGCGCGCAGCACCTGCTCCTCGCTTTCCGTGACGGACACGACCACCGCCTCGGCCGCGGGGCGCACCGTCTTCATGTAGTCGAGCAGCTCGAAGCCCTCGCCATCGCCCAGGTGCAGGTCGACGAGCATCACATCGAAATCGTGCTGCTTGATGGCCCGGCGCCCCTCGCGCACGTTGGTGGCCTGGCCCACCACCATGGTGCGCGGGTCGGCCATGAGTTCCTGCGCCATCACGCGCCGGATGTGGGCGTCGTCGTCCACGATCAGCACGCGCACGGGGCGTTCGGCCTGCCCGACCAGGAAATGCGGCCACACCGATGGCGGCGCGTTGTAGACGCCGAAGTTGGCGTCTTCCTCGGTCTCCGGTGCCGGCGCGCCGGAAGGGAGCGCACTGTCGGGCAAGGCGTGGACTGCGACCATAAGACCTCCAGCGTGCCGCAGTACCCTGTGCCCAGGGCCCACGTGCACATGGTTTTTCGGGCAAAAATGCCACCAACAGCAACAGCGGCGTGCCACCAGGCACCACGCGGCACGCGGCGCAGGTTTCAGACATTACTTCTTGGCACTACCGCTTTTTACCCAGGGTTTGTGTTGCTGTCCAGACTTCTGTGTCGGCGCTGGTATGTTCGGCCCGCACGCGCCGCGCGAGGTAGCGGCTTCAGCACCCAAGCCACCGTCTGCGAAATGCAAAAAAGATAGCTGACGACGCCCGTGGGGCGTGGCATTGCGGCCATTTTCATGCCAAATCTGCACACCCTACGGGCTGGCCCGGCGCCGGGCACGCCTCAGTGGCTGCGCAACCGCAGCGAGCTGCACACCCCCGCCAGCGCCGCAAAGCCCGCGGCCAAAAGCAGCGCCACGACCTCGCCCACACCGTCGCTGGGCGGCCAGACCGTGAAGATGGTGGCCAGCAGGACGGCGCCCAGCGTCTGCCCCGTCAGCCGCGCCGAACCCAGCATGCCGCTGGCGGCGCCGCTGCGGTGCAGGGGTGCCGACGTGACGATGGTGTGGTTGTTGGGCGACTGGAACAGCGCAAACCCGGCCCCGCACAGCGCCAGGCGCCAGACCATGTTGGCGTTCGACGGGTCGGCGGGCAGCGCCGCCAGCAGCAGCAGGCCGCTGGCAAACACGCCCATGCCGATGCCGCCCAGCAGCCCGTCGGCATAGCGCCCAATCAGCCGGCCTGCCAGCGGCGCCACGACCACGATGCCCAGCGGCCAGGCCGTGATCAGCAGGCCCGCCTGCAGCGGGGAGCGGCCAAAGCTGTCCAGCAACAGAAAGGGCAGCGCCAGGTAGGCCAGCATCTGCGCGCAAAACGCGCCCACCGACGACCCCATGGACAGCGCAAACACCGGAATGCGCAACAGATCGATCGGGAACAGCGGTGTGGCCATGTGCCACTGGCGGCGCAGATAGACCCAGCCCACCAGCACGCCCGCCGCCAGCAGGGCCCAGGGCAGCGGCGAGGCCGCACCGGGCGTGTCGCCATGGCGCACGCCCAGGCGTTCGGCGCCCAGGAAGATCAGCGTGAACATCAGCACATTCAGCGCAATGTCGACCATGGAGTTGCGCGGGCCCGTGTCCAGCACCGGGTTGCGCGGCAGCGCGCGCCGCCCCAGCCACAGGGTGAATGCGCCCAGCGGCAGGTTGAGCGCGAACAGCCACGGCCACGAGGCGACCGACAGGATGCCCGCCGCGACCGAAGGCCCGGCTACCGAAGAGATCGCCACCACCATGGAATTGATCGCCATGCCGCGCCCCAGCAGCGCGCGCGGGTAAATCAGGCGCACCATGGCCGCGTTCACGCTCATGATGCCGGCCGCGCCCAGGCCCTGCACGGTGCGCGCCGCAATCAGCGTGCCCAGCGAGTTCGCCAGCATGGCGCCCACCGACGACAGCGCAAACAGCGCCATGCCGACCAAGTACACGCGCCGGTAGCCGATGCGGTCGCCGAGCGAGGCCAGCGGCAGCAGCATGACCAGGGTGGCGATCTGGTAAGCATTGACCACCCAGATCGAGTGCGCGGCGCTGGCGTTGAGTTCGCGCGCGATGCCCGGCAGCGCCAGGTTGACGATGCTGCCGTCGAGCACGGCCACCGTCAGACCCAGGATGATGACCAGCATGGCCCGGCTGCGCGCCGGCTCGGGCAGGCCGTCGTGCGGCGCGTCGGTGCCGGCCATCAGGCGTGGCACCCGTGCAGCCGGCCCGCGCGCGCGCCGCCGAGCGTGAGCCAGGTCAGCGCCACACCCACCAGGGCGCCGCTGGCCATGCCCACCACCATCGGCAGCGGCTGGCCGTTGGCAAACAGGCCGACGATGCCCATCGCGGCCGCGCCGGTCAGCATTTGCAGCGTGCCCAGCAGCGCCGAGGCCGTGCCGGCAATGGCACCGTGCTCCTCCAGCGCCAGCACCGACGTCGTGGGAATCACCAGCCCCATGAAGGCGCTGGCGACGAAATACAGCGCGATCAGCACGCCCAGCCGGTCGCCTCCCGCCAGGTAGTAGCCCAGCAACGCCAGCATGACCGCGCCCGAGGCGCTGGCCGCCCCCTTGACCACGCGCACGAGCCCGAAGCGCGCACCCAACGCGGCCGTGAACTGCGAGGCGCCGATGAAGGCGATCGCGTTGAGCGAGAACGCGAGGCTGTACTGCGTGGGCGTGAGCCCGTAGTGGTTGATGAGCACGAACGGCGAGCTCGCCAAGTACACGAAGAAGCCGGCCATGGCGCAGCCGCCAATGAACACCAGGCCCAGGTAATGCGCATCGCGCAGCAGCAGGCCGTAGGCACGCAGCGCGCCGCCCAGGCTGCTTTCCACCCGCGCGCTGGCGGGACGGGTTTCCTTCAGCACGGCGTACACCAGCACCAGACCGGCCACGGCGGCCAGGGCCACCGCCCAGAACACGCCGCGCCAACCGGTCACGGCGATCACACCGCTGCCTGCGAGCGGCGCCAGGATCGGCGAGACGCTGAACACCAGCATCAGCAGCGACATCAGGCGCGCGGCCTCGTTGCCGGTGTGCAGGTCGCGCACCACGGCGCGCGGAATGGCCATGCCGGCCGCCGCGCCCAGGCCCTGCACAAAGCGCAGCGCCACCAGGGTTTCGATGTTCGTCGTGAGCGCGCAGCCCACGCTGGCCACGGTGAACAGGCCCAGGCCAAAGTACAGCGGCGGCTTGCGCCCCAGCATGTCGGAGACGGGACCGTAGAACAGCTGGCCGGTGCCCAGCGCCAGGAAGAACGCCGTCAGGCTCCACTGCACGGCGCCCACCTCGGCGCCCAGGCTCTGGCCGATGGCCGGCAGCGCCGGCAGGTACATGTCGATGGCAAACGGGCCGATGGCCGAAAGCAGGCCCAGGATCAGGGCGATTTTGAGAAAACGGGAAAAAAGCATAGCGTCCGATTGTCGCCAAGCTGGGCCAATGCTGCTCGGCGGTCGCTTCTTCGCTACCATCTTGGCCTCCACGCCGCCCCAACAGGCCCCGCCATGCAAGACGATTTGTTCGGCGCGCCGCCCCTCCCGGCGCCTGTGCCACCGCGCAAACGCGCCCCTGAGCAGGTGCGTGCCGCGCCTGCCGACGCGGCGCTCGCTGCGCTGGCGGCGGCGCTGCCACCGCAGCTGCGGCTGGGCACCTCGTCCTGGGCCTACCCCGGCTGGAATGGCTTGGTCTGGGATGGCGACTACCCCGATGCCGTGTTGTCCAAGCACGGGCTGGCGGCCTACGCGCAGCACCCGCTGCTGCGCTGCGTGAGCATCGACCGCAGCTTCTACCGGCCGCTCACGGCCAGCCAGTACGGGCATTACGCCGCACAGGTGCCGGCAGACTTCCGCTTCGTCGTCAAGGCCCCGAGCCTGGTCACCGATGCGCTGGTGCGCGGCGAAGACGGCCGCGGGCGCCAAGCGAACACGGCCTTCCTCGACCCCGACCTGGCCCTGCGCGAATTCGTGCAGCCCGCGCTCGACGGCCTGGGCGCCAAGGTCGGCGCGCTGGTGTTCCAGCTCAGCCCGCTGCCGCTGGCGCAACGGGACCGCTGGCCCGCGCTGCTGCGGCGCCTGCGCGCCATGCTGCTGGCCCAGCCCGGGCTGGCCCCCACGGCACCCGACGGCGTGCTGGCCGTGGAGGTGCGCGACCCCGAGTGCCTGACGCCGGAGTTCGCCGCCGTGCTGCGCGAGGCCGGCGCCACCTACTGCCTGGGCCTGCACGCCAAGATGCCGCGCCTGGAAGCACAGTTGCCGCTGCTGCGCGCGCTCTGGCCGGGTCCGCTGGTGTGCCGCTGGAACCTCAACCCGCTGCATGGCGCGTACGGCTACGAAGAGGCGCAGGCCGTGTACAGCCCCTACGACAAGATCGTCGACCCCGACCCCGAAACCCGCGCGCTGCTGGCACGCACGATTGCCGGCATCACCGGGGCCGGACAGAACGCTTTCGTCACCGTCGCCAACCAGGCCGAGGGCTGCGCCCCGCTGTCGGTGCGCGCGCTGGCGCAGCTGGTGGCGCAGTCGCCGCGCTGACCGGCCCGGCGTCGAAGAGCCCTGGCTGCGCGCCGAAACGCGCGCCTTCGATCTGCAGCAACCGCAGCTTGGTGGCCGTGCCGCCTTCGGCCGAGAAGCCACCCGCGCGCCCGCCGGCCGCCAGCACGCGGTGGCAGGGCACGACGGGCGCGAACGGGTTGTGCCCGAGCGCCTGCCCGACGGCGCGCGCCAGGTGGCGCCCGCCGAGCTGCGCCGCCAGTTCGCCATAGGTGCTGGTCTGACCGGGCGCGATGCGCAGCGCCAGCGCATAGACGCGGCGCTGGAAATCCGTCACGCCGCGCATGTCCAGCAGCACGCCGTCCATCGCGGGTGCACGACCGTCCAGGAATGCGGCGATCGTGTCGATGGCCGCGGCCACGGGCGGTGGCGGCGCCGCCTCGGGCAATGCGCCCGCGGCGCGCAGCAGGCGCGCCCGCGTGGCCGCGGCCGTGGCCTCGGGCAGCTGCAGGGCCACGATGCCGTGCGGGCCCCAGGCCACCGCGCACTGGCCCACGGCGGTGGCAAAAAAGGCCCAGCCACCGCCATGGTTCGGGCTGTGCCAGAGTGGCGCTTGCTGCAATTTGCTCTCCTTTTCATAGCCATCAACGTTGCTCACACATGCGTTGAGGCCACTTTTCATCCACATTTTGTCGTTCCGCCAGCGCCTGCGCCAGCGCCTGCGCCAGTGCCGTGCGCCAGGCCTGTAGGACGCAGAGCACGCGATGTGAAGACGCGTCTTACAGCGCGGCGCCCCAGCGGCGCTGCAAGATCGAACACGCCACCACAAGCCGCACCCGTCTGTTCCATTCCTCCATCGTCCGCCCTTTTTGCGCACCGGCGCTACCACCATGAAAATTTCCGACAAGCTCAAGGACCTTCAACGCTGGGACGAACGCCGCCCCGGCTTTCCGGGCGAGCACTCGCTGGCGCTGGGCGCGGGCCTTCTAGTGATGCGCCGCGCCGGGCGTTCGCGCTCGCTGGTCGGCCGCATGCTGGGGCGCACGCTGGGCACCGCGCTGCTCGCGCGCGCCGCCACCGGGCGTGACGGGCCGCTGGGCAAGCGGGCCCCCACGCCGACCGACCGCGTGCGCGACCTGCTGGCCCAGCGCGCGCGCTGAGCGCAGCCCCGCCCATGCCCACGAACTGGCCGCGCACCCTCTGGATCGTGCGCCACGGCGAGAGCGCCGGCAACGTCGCGCGCGACGCCGCCGAGGCGGGCGGGCTGCCGATGATCGACCTGGCGTGGCGCGACATCGACGTGCCGCTGTCGGACCTGGGCCACGCCCAGTCGCGTGCGCTGGGCCAGTGGTTTGCGCGCCAGGCGCGCGAGCACCAGCCCGAGGTGATCCTGTGCTCGCCCTACCTGCGCGCCCAGCAGACCGCCCGCGCGGTGGCCGAGCACAGCCAGCTGCTCGGCGGCGCCGACGCCAAGCTGCGCCTGGACGAGCGCCTGCGCGAGAAGGAATTTGGCATTCTCGACCGGCTCACGCGCCACGGCATCCAGCAGCAGCACCCGCAGCTCGATGCGCAGCGCGCGCACGTCGGCAAGTTCTATTTCCGCCCGCCCGGTGGCGAGAGCTGGTGCGATGTGATCCTGCGCCTGCGCAGCCTGCTCGAGATGGTGACGCGCGAATACGCCGACCTGCGCGTGCTGGTGGTGGCGCACCAGGTCATCGTCAACTGCATGCGCTATCTGCTCGAACACATGGACGAGCAGCAAATCCTCGGCATCGACCGCCAGGGCGACGTGCCCAACTGCGCCGTGACCTCGTACCGCGCCGAAAAGCGCAACGACGCCGACACCGTGATGCAACTGGACCTGGTGAATTTCCTCGCGCCGCTGCACGACGCGGCCACGCTGGTGACACGCGCGCCCGACGCGCCCGCCGCGCCCAAACCCTGAAGCGCCCCCGCGACGCTCCGCCGCCCCTGTCCAGAGGCTGTCCATGGCCCGCTCCCTGTCCCGCGCTACAGCCGAACCCACCGATGCGAACGCAGCGGAGGGCGGCGCGCGCGCCCTTGCGCGCCCCCGGCTGCTGACCGAGGCCCTGCTGGCGCGCTGGCCGCTGCCCGATCCCGGTCAGCAGGCCGACAAGGAAATGCGCGGCCACGTGCTGATCGTGGCCGGCAGCCCGGAGATCCCCGGCGCAGCGCTGCTGGCCGCCACCGCAGCGCTGCGCGCGGGCGCGGGCAAGCTCACGATCGCCGCGCCCGAAAGCATTGCGCAGGGCTTGGCGCTGGCCGTTCCCGAGTCGCGCGTGATCGGCCTCAAGGAAACGCGCGGTGGCGGTTTTGCGGCCAGCGGCTGCGCGCTGCTCGAGCCCCTGGCCGAGCGCGTGAGCGCGCTGGTGCTGGGGCCGGGCATGCAGGACGAAGCCCGCAGCGCGCCCTTTGTGCGCGCCCTGCTGCCGCTGTTCCGCGCCAGCACGGTGGTGCTGGACGCCTGCGCGATGGCGGTGGCGCAGGACGGTCCGTTCGCGCAGAGCGTGGTGATGACGCCGCACGCGGGCGAGATGGCGCACCTGACCGGTTTGAGCAAGGACGCCGTCGTGGCCGACATGCTGGCTGCGGCGCGCGCGGCCGCGCAGCGCTGGAACGCCTGCGTGGCGCTCAAGGGAGCGACCACCTTCATCGCGCAACCCGACGGCCGCGCCTGGCGCTTTGACGGCGGCACGCCGGGGCTGGCCACTTCGGGCTCGGGCGACACGCTGGCGGGGCTGATCGGCGGGCTGGCCGCGCGCGGCTCGCCGCCGCTGCAGGCCTGCGCCTGGGGGGTGCTGCTGCACTCGCGCGCCGGGCGGGCGCTGGCGCAGGCGCACGGACCGCTGGGTTACCTCGCGCGCGAACTCTCGGCCCAGGTGCCGGCGCTGATCCATGCGATGGGCAGGGTCCCCGCAGGCGGACGCGGGAGCCCACGGGAGCCCTGACGGCGGCCGCCCCCGCACGAGGCCCGTTCAAGCCGCGCGCAGCGCCGTGCGCAGCTGCGCGCCCAGCTCGGGCTTGTCGGCAAACGGGTCGGTCGGATTGCGCGCCTGCAGGATGTCTTCGAGCCGCGTCTGCACCGAGCCGATGGCCTTGGGGTGGCTGTAGATGTAGAACCGGTTGGCGGCGGCAGCGTCGAACACTTTTTGCGCCACCTCCGCCGCCGTCACCTTGCCCGAGGTCACCGCCTTGCCGATCATGGCCTGGCCGATGAGCTGGCTCTGCGTGGGCTTGCTTGCGGCCAACTCGCCAGGGCGGTTGCGCTGGCTGTCGTTGATGCCGGTGGCGACGAAGAACGGGCACAGCACGCTGGCGCCCACCTGGTCCGTCACCAGCGCCAGGTCCTGGTACAGCGTCTCGGTGAGGCTCACCACGGCGTGCTTGCTGACGTTGTAGATGCCCATGTTCGGCGGCGCCAGCAGGCCCGCCATGCTGGCGGTGTTGACGATGTGGCCGCGCCACTGCGGGTCGGCCCGGGCGGCGGCCAGCATCATCGGCGTGAACAGGCGCACGCCGTGGATCACGCCCCACAGGTTCACGCCCAGCACCCATTCCCAGTCCTTGACCGAGTTCTCCCACACCAGGCCGCCCGCGCCCACGCCGGCGTTGTTGAACACCAGGTGCGGCGCGCCAAAGCGCTGCTGCACGTCGGCGGCCAGCTGCTCCATCTGCGCGGCGTTCGATACGTCGACGCGGCGCGCCAGCACCTGGCAGCCTGCGGCCTGCATCTCGGCGGCCCCGGCGTCCAGCGCGTCCTGCTGCACATCGACCAGCACCAGGTTCATGCCCAGGCGCGCGCCGATGCGCGCGCATTCGAGCCCGAAGCCCGAGCCCGCGCCCGTGAGCACCGCCGTCTTGCCGTGGAAGTGGTCGATCATGTCTCTGCCTTTCGGAGGGTGTAGCCAATGCGCGGGAAGTGCACGTGCACGGTGCCCACGCGCGGGTCCTGGCGGCGCAGCGTGTAGCGCGTGCGCGTGGCGGCCAGCAGCTCGCCGTGGGTGGGCTCGGTGCCAAAGCTCTCGGCCGCGATGCTCACGGCCGAGCCCAGCGCGATGCCGTGCTCGTCCTGGAACACGTCGCCCACCAGCGGCAGCGGCTCGGCGCCCGCGGCGACGGTGATGGCATCCTCGCTGCTGAACTTCTCCATGCGCACCATGCCCAGCGCGGCCACGCGGTCCATCCACTCGGACACGGCCGGCGTGGCGGCGAAGATGTCGGCCATCACCGGCACGCAGGTGCGCGTGAACCACAGCGGATGGTAGGCGGCGAAGTCGGCCAGGCACGGCTCGGCGCCGAACAAAAAGTCGTGCTCCTCGGCCATGTGCGCAATGCGCCGCAGGTACGAGCGGTAGGCGGCGGTGGCGTCCTGCGGGCGCGGGCGCGGCATGCCGGCCGCCATGGCGCCGCGGTCCGCGCCAAAGGCCTGCGCCGCACCGTCGGGCAGGTGGGCGAACAGGGCGGCCGCGCCGCGCGGCTGCAGGCTGTAGGCCATGGCGGCCGAGAACAGCGTGGTGTCGGCCCACTGCGCGAACACGCGCGCCACGCCCTTGAGGTGCGGCGGGTACAGCACGGGCTCGGCCTGCTGGTGCTCCAGCACGTCGCAGATCAGGGCCGTGTCGCAGTAGATGTCGGCGCCGACCTGCAGGATGGGCGTCTTGCGGTAGCCGCCCGTGAGCGCCTGCACGTCGGGCTTGGGCAGGATGCTGGGCACGATCACCGACTTCCAGGGCAACTGCTTGTAGGCCAGCGCGCGCCGGATCTTTTCAGAGAACGGGGACGACGGGTAGTGGTGCAGGATCAGAGCGGTCATGGTGCCTCCGTGAGAACGTGCTTACGGGTTCAGGTCGGGCGGCCAGCGCCGGGGCGCACGGCCGCTCAGACCAGCTTGACGAGCTGCTTGCCGAAGTTGCGGCCCTTGAGCAGGCCCAGGAACGCCTCGGGCGCGGCGGCAAGGCCCTGCGCAATGCTCTCGCGCGGGCGCAGCTTGCCGGTGGCCACCAGCGTGCCCAGCTCGATCAGGGCCTCGGGCCAGACCTCCATGTGCTCGCTGACGATGAAGCCTTCGATCTTCATGCGGTTGATGAGGATCAGCGCCGGGTTGGCCATGGGCAGCGGCGCGCCGTCGTAGCCGGCGATCATGCCGCACAGCGCGATGCGGCCAAAGGCGTTCATGCGCAGCATGACGGCGTCCATGATCCAGCCGCCGACGTTCTCGAAGTAGCCGTCGATGCCGTTCGGGCAGGCTTCCTTGAGCGCCTTGGCCATGGCCGGGGTGTCGGTGTGCTCCTTGTAGTCGAGGCAGGCGTCGAAGTGCAGCTCTTCGACGGCATAGCGGCACTTGTCCACGCCCCCGGCAATGCCCACCACGCGGCAGCCGCGCGCCTTGGCCAGCGCGGCAAAGGCGCTGCCCACCGCGCCACTGGCGGCGCTGACGACCACAGTGTCGCCGGCCTTGGGCGCGATGATCTTCACCAGGCCGTACCAGGCCGTCACGCCCGGCATGCCGACAGCGCCCAGGTAGGCGGACAGCGGCACCTGCGTGGTGTCCACCTTCTTCAGGGCACCGGGCTGCGTGGCATTGACCACGCTGTATTCCTGCCAGCCGCCAAAACCCACCACCTTGTCGCCCACGGCGTACTTGGGGTGGTGGCTCTCGACCACCTCGCCCGCGGTGCCGCCCTGCATCACCTCGCCCAGCGGCTGCGGCTGGGCGTAGCTCTTGCTGTCGTTCATGCGCCCGCGCATGTAGGGGTCCAGGCTCAGGTAGTGGTGGCGCACCAGCACCTCGCCGTCTTGCAGCGCCGGCGTGTCGCTGGCCACCAGCTTGAAGTTGGCGGCCGTGGCCTCGCCCTGGGGGCGGTTGTCGAGCAGGATTTGCTGGTTGCGGGGCATGGTGGTCTCCTGTGGGTTGCAAATTTGATAGCTTCCAGCGCTTACCCAGTAAGCGCTGGAGGCCCATATGACCTGTTTTTCGGATCAGTCGGTGGACAGGACTGCCGGGGCGGCCACCCCCGCGCCCTCTTCCGCACGGCGGCGCACATATTTGAAGGTGCCGGTGGAATGGCTGCACAGGCGGCCTTCGGCGTCGACCACCGTGCCTTCGACAAACGCCATCGACGCGGTGCGGTGGAGGAGCCGGCCCTTGGCCACGAGGGGGCCGCGCGCGGGCTGCATGAACGTGGTTTTCATCTCGATCGTGACGACGCCAAAGTCGGGCGTGTCGCTGCGCGCCGCAGTCGCCATGGCCACGTCGAGCAGCGTCATGGAGGCGCCGCCGTGGGTCACGGCAAACGAATTCAGGTGCTGGGGCTGCGCTTCGTAGTGCAGCTCGGAATGGCCGCCGTCCATGCGGTGCAGCGTAAAGCCCAGGTGGCTGACAAAAGGAATTTCTGCACCAAATTTCAACACGGTTCGCTCCAAGGTTCAAAGAAGAGCGCGCAGCATACCCAAGCCGCAGCGCTCAGCCACCGGTGACCACACTCACGCCGCCGTCCACCGCCAGCCACTGGCCGGTGATGTGCTTGCCCGCATCGGACGCGTACAGCGCGCACAGGCCCTTCAAGTCCTCGTCGTCGCCCAGCCGGCCCAGCGGCGCATGGGCCGCCAGCGCCTCCTCGCCCATGGCCTTGAGCGTGCCCACCGTCATCTTGCTTGGAAAGAAGCCCGGGCAGATGGCATTGACGCGGATGCCGTACCGGCCCCATTCGGCGGCCAGCGCGCGCGTGAAGTTGATCACCGCGCCCTTGGACGTGTTGTAGGCAATGGTCTTCATGCCGCCGGGGTTGCCGCCCAGGCCGGCGATGGACGCCACGTTGATGATGCTGCCGCTGCGCCGCCCGATCATGCTGCGCTTGGCGATGTGCTGGCTGAGGATGAAATAGCCGCGCACATTGAGGTTCATGACCTTGTCCCAGGCCTCGACCGGGTGGTCCTCGGCGGGCGCGCCCCAGGTGGCGCCGGCGTTGTTGACCAGGATGTCCACGTCGCCCATGCGCTGCATCGTCTCGTCGGCCAGGCGGTGGATGTCGGCCTCCTGGGCGCAGTCGGCGGCGATCCAGCGCGCATCGATGCCCGCGTCCTGCAGTTGCGCCGTGGCCTCTTCCAGGTCGGACGCCTTGCGCGAGCTGAGCATGATGCGCGCGCCCGCCTCGCCCAGCGCGTGCGCGATCTGCAGCCCCAGGCCGCGCGAGCCGCCGGTGACCAGCGCGGTCTTGCCGCTGAGGTCGAACAATTGCTGGATGGTGCGGGTCATGTCGTGGTCTCCTGGAGCAGGTTAGATGCATGTCGTCAATGAGCCCATGCCCAATGGCCGGCCTAGCGCTTGCTGTGTGGCAGCCGATTGTGCGATGGCGCAATGGCGCAGCGTGTCACCTGGGCGATTGGTGCCGAGACACCCAGGAAAACATTTTGGCCAGTGGTGATGGACATCGCGCTTTTTTAATATTTCTTCCTCCTGCTCTCGCCTCTTCAATTCCAAAATTGTATAAAACCTTTCGTAATGATGGGATGACCGGAAGGGAACATCTCTTTTGTACTTGCTTCGATTGAAGATCAGCCATCCTTAACATGTATGCGAGCACCCTATGAAATATAGACCTGAAGTAGACGGACTCCGTGCAATAGCAGTTCTCCCTGTCATAGTTTTTCATGCTGGCTTTCAATTATTCAGCGGCGGTTTCGTTGGCGTCGACGTATTCTTTGTAATCAGTGGATATTTGATTACTTCAATCATACTCGCCGAGAAGAAAACGGGCACGTTCAGTCTCATCAATTTTTACGAACGCAGAGCCAGGCGGATATTGCCAGCACTCCTCACAGTCCTTGTCGTTTGCTTGCCCTTTACGTGGGCATGGCTGCTGCCAGAAGACATGATTAGTTTCTCACAAAGCTTGATGGCCGTTTCTGATTATATTTCAAATATTTTATTTTGGCGTACCAGCGGCTATTTCGAGACCGCAGCCGAATTGAAGCCGCTACTTCATACGTGGAGTTTGGCAATTGAGGAACAATACTATTTTTTATTTCCAATTTTCTTCGTGGCAATTTGGAAATTAGGCAAAAATTGGGTTTTTGCCATACTTGCAACTCTTGCCTTTCTAAGTCTGGCGCTCGCACAATGGGGATCAATTTTCAATCCCTCCGCTGCATTTTATCTTTTACCGACACGCGGATGGGAGCTGCTAATTGGCGCCCTCTTGGCAATCTACTCAACAGGAAAAAATCGCTTTCATCCAAACAGAATATTCAGTGAATTCGGCAGTCTGCTCGGCATCCTGCTGCTTATATACGCAATATTTAAATTCAACAACGAAACCCCATTTCCCAGCTTCAATCGGAAAAATACTAAGCCACAAACTACTTGTCGGAGTCGGGTTGATTAGCTACAGTGCCTATCTATGGCATCAGCCGTTGTTCGCCTTTGCACGCCACAGAAGCCTAACCGAACCCAGCAAACTACTTTTTACTGTATTGGCGATGCTTACCTTAGGGCTGGCCTATTTCACTTGGAAATATATTGAAATACCTCTCAGGAACAAACACAATTTCAGCCGCAGAAAAATATTTCTATACAGCGCTTTAGGCAGCTCCTTATTTCTTTCTTTTGGATTAATAGGGAATTTTAACGAAGGATATCCAAATCGCCTTCCTAAATCTCTTGCGCTTACGGAAATAGAACTACCCAGAATTGACAACGGCTGGTGCTTCTACAGCATTGACAACCTAGGCTATTTAAAAGTCGGCGCTGACGGCGTAAATTGCTGGCTCGGAAAAAAGTCGTCAAACGTAAAAGGCATTTTATTCGGAGATTCTTTTGCTGGACAATACGAACCCTTCTGGGACAAAACCGCCAACGAACTGAATGCAAGCATCAATGCCATCACAACAAACTGGTGTTTTCCGAGCATGAATGAGGAATTCACTGGAAAAACCAGCAGTCGGGCACTGAAGCAGTGTTTTTATAACAGAAAATATTTGATTGAGAATATTTCAAATTACGATTTTGCCATTTTAGGCGGAAGCTGGGGCAGCGTTTTAGAACAAAAAAAAAATGGATGGGGTTCTGCAATTAATAGACAAGCTCGCACCGAAGGTACGAATTGTTATCTTGATGGCGAGCCCAAAGCATTTTGAAAACGACATCATGAAATACTATAAAAAAAGCATGTGGTTTGATGGCAAATTTGACATCCCAAAAGCCACAAACCAAAGAGACAAAAATTCGCTCAAGGCGAACGAAATTTTAGAGGGGTTTTCAAAAAATTACACCAATGTTTTATTTATAGACAGAGATTCAATTTTTAATTCCGACGGAAAACCTTCCGATTTAACCAATGAAAATTTACCTTTCAGCTTAGAAGGAGCACATATAAGCATTTATGGATCAAAAGCCGCCGCAGCAAACTTTTTACTGTCAAAAAAATACTCTTATATCAAGAAAGCATTACATTGATAAACCCTGACCCAGGGGCGCTCTGCACGATTCCCCGGTTTGGTGAGCCTTACGCTCCCTGCACACGCACCTGTCCCGCAGCCAGTAATTTTTTGCCTGGCCATCCACAGGTTGGACAGCGCAAACAGCGTGACGATCTGCGCCGTGTTCTTCTTCAGCCCCGGTAGCGCACTTTCACGTACTCGAAGTACTGCTGGAGCACCCGAAACGGGTGTTCCACCTTGACTCGAATGCCAGCTCTGGTGCGCTCCAGTTGATCGATCAGTGCGTCCACGGGTGTGTCCTTGCCAGCGCGCGGCGCAGACCCCGTGGCCAGGATTTGCTCAGCCAGCTTATGGCGCTCCAGCAGATGCCGAAAGCGCAGGATGCTTGAC